>JAJAZJ010000218.1 GCA_026785795.1 Pseudoxanthomonas sp. | reverse complement strand
TCACGCCCGATGATGGCGAAGTGCGCCTGCAGAACGGCGCGGTGGTGGCGCGCATGGCCCAGGAAGTGCCGCAAGGCACCCATGGCACCGTGTTCGACGTGGTTGCCGAAGGCCTGGGTGACCTGGGTCACCTGCTGGCGCAGTACCACCACGCGCTGCACGACGGCGACTTGGAGGCCATGGGCGAGGCCCAGGAAAAGATCGAGGCCCAGCACGGCTGGGACCTGGACCTGCGCGTGCAGCAGGTGCTGACCAAGCTGGAGCTGCCGGAAGATGCCGACTTTGCGGCACTGTCCGGCGGCATGAAGCGCCGGGTGCTGCTGGCCCAGGCGCTGGTGCGCAAGCCCGACATCCTGCTGCTGGACGAGCCCACCAACCATCTGGACATTGACGCGATCGCCTGGCTGGAAGGGTTTCTGAAGCAGTTCGAGGGCAGCATTGTCTTCGTCACCCACGACCGCAGCTTCCTGCGTGCGCTGGCCACGCGCATCGTGGAGATCGACCGCGGCCAGGTCACCAGCTGGCCCGGCGACTACGAAAACTACCTGCGCCGCCGCGAGGAGCGCCTGCACGCCGAGGCGCAGGAGAACGCGCGCTTCGACAAGCTGCTGGCGCAGGAGGAAATCTGGATCCGCCAGGGCATCAAGGCCCGGCGCACGCGCAACGAGGGCCGGGTGACCGCGCTGAAGGCGCTGCGCCGCGAACGTTCCCAGCGCCGCGACCTGGGCGGCAACGTGCGCATGGAAGTATCTGCGGCGCAGAACTCGGGCAAGAAGGTCATCGAGTTCGAACACGTAACCCAGGCCTACGACGGCCGCGTGCTGCTGGACAATGTGTCAGGCACCATCATCCGCGGCGACCGCGTCGGCATCATCGGCCCCAACGGCGCCCGCAAGTCGACCCTGCTGAAGATCATGCTGGGCGAACTGCAGCCGCAGCACGGTGAAGTTCGGCTGGGTACTGGCCTGCAGGTCGCCTATTTCGACCAGCACCGCAGCCAGCTCAACGACAGCCTGAATGCGCTGGAGAACGTGGCCGAAGGCCGCGACTTCATCGAGGTCAACGGCACGCGCAAGCACATCATCGGCTACCTGCAGGATTTCCTGTTCTCGCCGGAGCGCGCGCGTGCGCCCATCACCCGCCTGTCCGGCGGCGAGCGCAACCGCCTGCTGCTGGCCAAGCTGTTCGCCCAGCCCTCCAACCTGCTGGTGATGGATGAACCCACCAACGACCTGGACGTGGAAACGCTGGAGCTGCTGGAAGAATTACTGGGCGAATACAGGGGCACGCTGCTGCTGGTCAGCCATGACCGCGAGTTCATCGACAACGTGGTCACCAGCACCCTGGTGCTGGAAGGCCAGGGCCGCCTGACCGATTACGTGGGCGGCTATAGCGACTGGGTACGCCAGCGCCCGGCCGCGCTGTTCAATGCCGAATCCGCTGCACCGCTGAAAGCCTCACCCAGCCCGGTACAGCCCGCAGCCGTTGCCGCAGCCACCGAGCCTAAACGCAAGCTCAGCTACAAGGACGCGCGCGAACTGGAGCTGCTGCCCGCAAGGATCGAGCAGCTGGAAGCCGATATCGCGTCCCGCACAGCCGCCATGAACGAGCCGAAGTTCTACCAGCAGGACACCGCTGCGATCCTCGCCTTCAACCAGGCATCGGCCCAGCTGCAGGCAGACCTGGAACACGCCTACCAGCGTTGGAACGCCCTCGACGCTTGATCCGAGCACGCTTGTAGGAGCTGCGCAAGCTGCGACCCACGCAAATCACCAGCGCATGATTTCGGCGAACGTATTGAATCAGGTCGCAGCTTGAGCAGCTCCTACGGCAGCGATTGGCGCTTTCCGCTAGCCGGTGTTCTGCACGCCCTGCGATACCCCGTTGACGCTGGCCACCAGCGCGCGCAGCAGGGTTTGATCCTCGCGGCCGCTGTCGCGCCAGCGCTTCAGCAGGTCCACCTGCAGCACGCTGATCGGGTCGATATAGGGATTGCGCAGGCGGATGGAAAGCGCCAGCCGCTGGTCATCCTGCAGCAGCCATTGGCTGTCCTTCAGGCGCAGCAGCCACTTCAAGGTCAGCGCATGTTCCTGCACCACCCGTGGAAAAAACTGCCCGTGCAGGGCGCCGGACATGCGCGAGAACAGCTCGGCGATACTCAGGTCGCCCTTGGCCAGCACCATGGAGACATCCGCCAGCAAGGTCCTGAAGAACGGCCAGTCCCGCGCCATCTCCCGCAGGCTGTCCTCGCCCCCGGCATCCACCACCGCCTGCAGGCCGCTGCCCACGCCGTACCAGCCGGGAATTACCGCGCGCGACTGGCTCCAGGCGAACACCCAGGGAATCGCGCGCAGGTTGGCCAGCGCCGCGTCCTCGCCCAGGCGCCGCGACGGCCGCGAGCCCAGGGTCATGCGCTCGATCACGTCGATCGGCGTGGCGTTGCGGAAGTAATCCATGAAGTCCGGCGCGCCCACGAAGCGTCGATAGGCGCGCGTGCTGGCCTCGGCCACCGTGTCCATGGTTTGCCGCCACCCCGCCTCGCGCAACTCCTGCGGCCTTGGACGCAGGCTGGACAGCAGTACCGCACCGGTGGTCTGCTCCAGCGAACGCAGGGCAAGCGCGCGGATCCCGTATTTCCGGTGGATGACTTCCCCCTGTTCGGTCACCCGCAGGCGGCCGTCGACGCTGCCGCGCGGCGCGGCATCGACCGCACGCGTGGTCTTGCCGCCGCCGCGGCTGATCGAGCCGCCGCGCCCGTGGAAGAAGGTCAGGCGGATGCCCAGCTCGTTGGCCACCTGCAGCAGCTCCACCTGGGCGCGCTGCAGGCCCCAGCGCGAAGCTGCAATGCCGCCGTCCTTGCCGCTGTCCGAATAGCCCAGCATCACCATCTGCACGTTGTCGCGCGCCTGCAGATGTGCCAGATACACCGGATCAGCCAGCAGGTCGCGCAGCGTGTCCGGACCATGCTGCAGGTCGTCGACGGTTTCGAACAGCGGCGCGATGTCCAGCGGCACGCTGCCGCTTGCGTCCACCAAGCCGCCGCGCCGGGCCAGCGCAAGCACGGTCAATACGTCGGCCCGGCTGTGGGCCATGCTGATGATGTAGGCGCCCAGCGCATCGGGGCCGTGCAGCTGGCGTGCTTCGGCCAGGGCATTGAACACCGCGTCCATGCGCACGCCGACCTCGTCACCGCTTTCCGGCAGGGGCTTTTCGCCCCCCGCATAAGTCCCCAGCACGCGGCCACGTTCGACTGCATCACGGTCTTCCCATTGCTCGTCCTGCAGCGCCGCGGCCACCGCGTGGGCGTGCACGCTGGATTCCTGGCGCACGTCCAGCCGCGCCAGGTGGAAACCGAAGCTGCGCACGCGCCAGGCCAGCCGGCGCACCGCGAACCAGCCCGCATGCACGCCGCGATGCTGTTCCAGGCTGTGCAGGATCAGGTCGACGTCGTCGGCGAATTCTTTTGGCGAGGCATAGCCGCCGTGCGCGTCCTTCAGCGTCGCCTGCAGACGCGCACGCATCAGGTCGTTGAGCAGGCGGTAGGGCTGGTCGTCGTGGCGTGGATTGGATCGCCTGGCCGCCTGCGGCAGCAGCTCACGATAGCGTTCGACCTGGACTTCCACCTGCGGCGATACGCCCACCGCGTCCCTGGACTGGCTGAGCAGGGTGGTGAGCTGGCGCAGCTCCTTGAGATAGAGCTGCAGGATGGCGCGACGCTGGGCGCGCAGGGTCGCGGCAATGGTGCCACCGTCCACATTGGGATTGCCGTCCATGTCCCCGCCTACCCAGGTGCCGAAGCGCAGCAGGCGCGGTACCTCGATGGATTCCCCGAAAGTCTCACCCAGCGCGGTCTCCAGCGTTTCATAAAGCGCCGGCATCACCCGATACAGCACGTTGGTCAGGTAGAAGCCGACATGCTCGCGCTCGTCTTCCACGCCCGGACGCACGGGGGAGAAATCGGCGGTTTGCCAGGACGAGGTCAGGGCCATGCGGAAGCGGGCGATGTCGGTGGCACGTTCGCCTGGGGTACGGTTGCCGTCCAGGTCATTGACCAGGCTTGCGATCATCAGTTGTTCTTTCTCAAGCAACACGCGGCGCACGGCTTCGGAGGGATGCGCGGTGAATACGGGCTCTATGTCGATGCGGGGCAGCCACTCGGCGAGCTCCTGCAGGGTCACGCCCTGCGCCTTGAGCCTGAGCAGCGCGTCATGCAGGCCGTCCGGCTGCGGCGCGCCTCCGGCACGCTGATAGTCGCGGCGGCGGCGGATACGGTGGACGCGCTCGGCGATGTTGACGACCTGGAAATAGGCGCTGAATGCGCGCACCAGCGACTCGGCGCGGTCGGGTTCCAGCCCTGCCAGCAGGCTCGCCAGCGAGGCCGGTGGTTCAGCGCCCTGGCGACGGGCGATCGCGGTGGTGCGGACCTGCTCGACCTCCTGCAGGAAGGTCGGCGAGACCTGCTCGGCCAGCATCTCGCCCACCAGGGCGCCCAGGCGGCGGACATCGTCACGCAAGGGGGCATCGGGCGGGGCAAACTCGAGGCTGCGGGGATCATTCATGGGCTGGAGTCTGCTTTGGCGGGCGCTAGGGTCGCTCCGGACCCAGCCTACCTTAACCGTACGGAACCGGAATATCTTTCCATCCGGAAGAAGAGATATAATGCCCGGGCTTCGCCGAGGGGCGCTGCGACCGAGACATGGGCGGATTCTTCCGCAAGATCCCGCACCACCGTGTGCAGGGTTCGAACATAGTCCGGCCAGGCTCGGCTGAGTGTTCCTGTAACGGCGCCCGGACCATCATGCGATGCAATCGCAAGTTACCCGGAGCAATGTCATGAACGCACAACTCAAGCAGAAGCACGACTACAAGGTCTCGGACATGTCCCTCAAGGACGCCGAATGGGGCCGCAAGGAATTGGACATCGCTGAGCACGAGATGCCTGGCCTGATGGCGATTCGCAAGAAATATTCAGCCGCCAAGCCACTGAAGGGCGTGCGTGTCACCGGTTCGCTGCACATGACCATCCAGACGGCGGTGCTGATCGAAACGATGAAGGACATCGGCGCCGACGTGCGCTGGGCGTCATGCAACATCTTCTCCACCCAGGACCACGCCGCGCAGGCCATCGCCGCGACCGGCACCCCCGTGTTCGCCTGGAAGGGCGAAACCCTGGAAGAGTACTGGGACTGCACCCTGGACGCGCTCACCTTCCCAGGTGGCAAGGGCCCACAGCTGGTGGTCGACGATGGCGGCGACGTCACCCTGCTGATCCACAAGGGTTATGAGCTGGAAAACGGCTCCACTTGGGTCGACGAACCGGCCTCCTCGCACGAGGAAGGCGTGATCAAGGCGCTGCTGAAGCGCGTTGCGAAAGAGCGCCCCGGCTTCTGGCACAACGTAGTCAAGGACTGGAAGGGCGTTTCCGAAGAAACCACCACCGGCGTGCATCGCCTGTACCAGATGGTCCAGGCCAAGTCGCTGCTGGTCCCGGCGATCAACGTCAACGATTCGGTCACCAAGTCCAAGTTCGACAACCTGTACGGCTGCCGCGAGTCGCTGGCCGACGGCCTGAAGCGCGCGATGGACGTGATGCTGGCCGGCAAGGTCGCCGTGGTCTGCGGCTACGGCGACGTGGGCAAGGGCAGTGCCGCGTCGCTTCGTGCCTACGGTGCACGCGTGGTGGTCACCGAGATCGACCCGATCTGCGCGCTGCAGGCGTCGATGGAAGGCTTTGAGGTCAACACCGTGGAAAGCACCCTGGGCCGCGCTGATATCTACGTCACCAGCACCGGCAACAAGGACGTGCTGACCGTTGAGCACCTGAGCCAGATGAAGGACCAGGCCATCGTCTGCAACATCGGCCACTTCGACAACGAGATCCAGGTCGACGCGCTCAACGAGATGGCCGGCGTCGAGAAGCTCAACATCAAGCCGCAGGTGGACAAGTACACCTTCAAGGACGGCAACGCGATCTTCCTGCTGGCCGACGGCCGCCTGGTCAACCTGGGCTGCGCTACCGGCCACCCGAGCTTCGTCATGTCCAACTCGTTCTCCAACCAGACCCTGGCCCAGATCGACCTGTGGGCGAACAAGGACAGCTACGAGGCCAAGGTCTACATCCTGCCCAAGAAGCTGGACGAGGAAGTGGCGCGCCTGCACCTGGAGAAGATCGGCGTGGTCCTGACCACGCTGACCCCTGATCAGGCGGCCTACCTGGACGTGGACATGGACGGCCCGTTCAAGCCGGAGCACTACCGCTACTGAGCAAGCCGGAACGGGTGGCTGCGGCCACCCGTTCCCGTCTACCGATGCCGCAAAGGCGAGACTCCACCCTGATGTCAGGCATTCCCGTTTCCTTCGAGTTCTACCCACCCAAGACCGATCAGCAGGGCGCACAGCTGGACCGCACCGCGGCAAAGCTGAAGCAGTATTCGCCTGAATACGTGTCCTGCACCTTTGGCGCCGGTGGTTCCACCCTCAGCTACACCGCAGAGACCGTCCGCCACCTCAAGCACGGGCACGGCTTTGACGCTACGCCGCACCTGTCCTGCGTAGGCGGAAGTCGCGAGGAAATCCGCGAACTGCTGCACCTCTACCGTGAGATGGGCTGCCGACGCATAGTCGCCCTGCGCGGTGACCTGCCTTCGGGCATGGGCCATCCAGGCGACCTGCGCTATGCCACCGACCTGATCGGGTTCATTCGCGCCGAGCACGGCGATGCCTTCCACATCGAGGTCGGCGCTTACCCGGAAACCCATCCCCAGGCTGATGACGCGCTGGCCGACCTGAGGCACTTCAAGGCCAAGGTCGACGCCGGTGCCAACGGCGCCATCACCCAGTATTTCTACAACGCCGATGCGTATTTCCACTTCGTGGACGCGGTGCGCAAACTTGGCGTGCAGATCCCGATCGTCCCAGGCGTCATGCCGATTTCCAACTACGCCCAACTGCGGCGTTTCTCCGAAGCCTGCGGTGCGGAAATTCCGCGCTGGATCGGCAAGCGCATGCAGGCCCTGGGCGACGACGCCGACTCGATCCGCGAGTTCGGTGCCGACGTGGTGGCTGCGCTATGCCAGCGTCTGCTTGCGGGCGGCGCGCCCGCGCTGCACTTCTACACGCTGAACCTGGCCAAGCCTACCCAGTCCGTGCTGACCCGACTGGGCTGAAGGGCGGGCGCGCGAAGCCTTCCCTCGCCGGTTGGCGCGGGTTAGGCTGCATGGCGATGCGTCCTGCCCTTCCCGTGCTGTTGCTGATTGCCGCCTGCGGCTGCGCCATGGCCTTGCAGGTACACGCACAGGGCGTGGTGAAACGCTGCACCAGCATGAGCGGCGAAACCATCTTCACCGACAGGCGCTGCGAAGACGTCGGCGGCATGGATCGATTGCCCCGGGTTTCCCAGGGCGGTGGCTCCAGCCTGGCGCGTGCGGGCTGCTCGCGCACCCTCAGCGATCTCGTCTACCAGATCACCGCCGCGGTGGACAACAAGGACGTCAACCGACTGGCCGGGGTGTACCAGTGGGCGGGCGTGTCCAATGCTGCAGCCAACCGCATCATGGACAAACTCGAGGCGATCGTGAACCGCCCGCTGGTGGACATCGCTCCGATCCGTCCAGCCCCTGCGCCCATCGTGGATGAGGACGGCCTGGTGATCGACGAAAACGCAGACGGCTACTACCCGCAAACCACGGCCAGGCCGCGCCCTACCGGGCTGCGCCTGGAGCAGACCCTGCGCAACAGCAGTACCCCTTCGCGGACCGTGTTCGGACTGCGGCGCAACTACAACTGCTTCTGGATCAGCCTGTAACCTGCTGCCGGAAGGTACAACCGAATGCGATGCGCCGCGGGATGTACAGCAGCGCTACGGGCGCAGCTCAACAGCGCGCAGCCAAGGGCACACACAAGTCAGCGGCAATTCGCATCCAACACGTGCGCTTCGGGCGTTTCGAAGGCGCTCCGACGGCGTTACCTGCAACACCTGTGGCGAGCTGGACTGCGCAGGAACCTGCGGCCTGGCCGCTTCACTCCTGCGCGGGATTTGCCTCGGCAGGAGTGAAGGTCAGGGTGGCCACCACACCCCGCTCGGCGCCCGGACGCACCCCCACCTGCCAGGCATACAGTTCGCACAGGCGGCTGACGATGGACAGGCCGATGCCTCCCCCCTGCGAATGACCGGCATGGGTGCCGCGATAGCCGCGCTCGAACAGCTGCGCCGCGTCTTCCTCGCTGAGGCCCGGTCCGGAATCGATAACCTCCACTCCGTCGGCCATCAACCTGACCACGACTTCACCCTCCACCGTGTACTTGACCGCGTTGCCGATCAGGTTGCCCAGCGCCACCGACACCGCGGACTCCGGTGCATCCACCGTCAACCCGCTCTCGCCCTCCATGCGCAGGGTCAGCTGCTTGCTGCCCAGCTGCGCGCGATGCGCATCCAGCAGCTGTTCGGTGACCCGCGCCACCAGCGTGTTGCCCTGCCCGCGCTCGTTGCGCGACAGCAGCAGCAGCGAACCGATAAGGTCGGTGCATTGTTGTTCAGCGCGCTGGATGCGCAGCAGCCGCTGCTGAACTTTCTGGTCCAGGTCCGGGCGCGACAGCAACAGTTCCGTGGCGCCGCGGATTACCGCCAGGGGCGTGCGCAGCTCGTGGCTGACGTCGGCGTTGAACTCGCGATCGCGCTCCACCACCTTGGTCAGGCGCGCGGAATAGTCATCCAGGGCCTCCGCCAGCTGGCCGACCTCATCTTCGGGGAAATGCGGCGCGAGTGGCTCGGGATTGCTGCTGCCGCGGTAGCCACGCAGCAGCTTGGCCAGGTCCGAGACCGGGCTCATGACCCGTGAAGCGGCCCACCAGCCCACCAGCAGGGACAATGCAGTGAAGAAGATCACCGAAATGTAGATCGCGCGGTTGAACTGGGTCTCGCCCCGCGTGGCTTGGGTCATGTCGTAGGCGAGGAAGAACCACTCGTTTGGCGTCTTGCGAACCGCAAGCTTGTAGGCGAACAGACTGCCATCGGCGTTGGTGCCCTGCACGCTATGGATGCCATCAGGCAATTTGTACCAGTCGGGTTGATCCTTGCGTAGCTCTTCGAAGCGATCCTTGCCAATGACGCGCCCAAGCATCTGCTGGACACCGAACTCCGGCTTCTTGCTGGGCTGGGCGTAGTACTGCCGGGCGTATTCATCGATATTGCGATTCATGACGTCTTCAACGATCTGGTTTTCGACGCGACCGCGTGTCCAGTTGGTGGCAAACGCGAACAGCGCCGTCAGCCCGAAACCGAGCAGCACGAAGGACAGGATGATGCGGCTGCGCAGCCGGCGGCGGAAACGCGCCGCGCGCTGGCCTGCCGGTGCCGACGGGGATTCAGGCATCCGGCGCTGCGATCCGGTAGCCAATGCCGTGGCGGGTCTGGATGTACTGCACCGGGAATGGCTTGTCGACCACCGCGCGCAGGCCGTGGATATGCACGCGCAGTGAGTCCGAGTCCGGCAGCTCCTCGCCCCAGACGCGGGTCTCCAGCTCCTGGCGGGTGACCACCGCCGGCGAGGCTTCCATTAGCGACTGCAGGATCTTGAGCGCGGTCGGGTTGAGCTGCAGCAGCTTGGCCTGGCGGCGCACTTCCAGCGTGTCCAGGTTGTACTCCAGCTCGCCCACTTCAAGCACCCGGGTCTGCACGCCCTTGCCGCGGCGTGACAGTGCGTTGAGCCGCACCTCTACTTCCTGCAGGGCGAACGGCTTGACCAGATAATCGTCTGCACCGGAATCGAAACCGGCCAACTTGTTGTCCAGGGTGTCACGCGCGGTGAGCATCAGTACCGGGGTCTGCTTGCGCGCTTCGTTGCGCAGCTTGCGGCACACTTCCAGGCCGTCCATGCCGGGCAGGTTCAGGTCCAGCACGATGGCGTCGAAGTCATGCACCACCGCCAGGTGCAGGCCGGTCACTCCGTCGGCGGCGAAATCAACGGTATGGCCCCGGTCTTCAAGGTAGTCGCCCAGGTTGGCGGCGATATCGCTGTTGTCTTCGATCACGAGAATGCGCATGTATGGATCCTTGGTGCGTGTGTCATGGGCCACGGTCAGCGCAGACGGGCTTCGGGCGGCAGGCGGGTAACTTAACAAATCAGGCTTAACAATTGCTCGCTGGCAAGCATTCACCGCCCCACCCGGTTCATGCCGGAGCTGGCGCCGGACGAAAAAAGGCCCAGACGGGCTGACGCCAGTCTGGGCCAAAAGGTTTCCCGATTACCGTAAACCGACTTTCCGGAGCCACTGACGGGAGAGCGCGGATTGCGGTGGAAAGAGGCTACGCCGGGGGCGATTAAACCACCGTTAAAAAGAGCGGGCATTGGATGTGACCAGAATCCTGCCTTCTGGTTAACTTGTTGATATTTAACTATTTATCGATACGGGCTGCGACATGGTCGACGATGGCGCCAGCAAGGTCCTTGGCGCAGACCTGCTCGATGCCCTCCAGCCCGGGCGTCGAGTTGACCTCCAGCACCAGCGGGCCGCGCTGCGAGCGGATCAGGTCCACGCCGGCCACGGACAGGCCCAGGACCTGCGCGGCGCGCACTGCCACGCGCTGTTCCTCCGGCGTAGCCTGGACCGGCTCGGCGGTCCCGCCGCGATGCAGGTTGGAACGGAAGTCCCCCTCGGGCGCCTGCCGGCGCATGCTGGCCATGACCGCATCCCCCACCACGAAGCAGCGCAGGTCCGCGCCCTCGGCTTCGGCGATGAATTCCTGGACCACGAAGTTGGCGTATAGCCCGCGCAAGGCCTCGCCCACGCTGCGCGAGGCGGAAAGCTTCTCGGTCAGCATCACCCCCGCGCCCTGGGTGCCCTCGTTGAGTTTGATCACACGCGGCGGCGGACCCAGCATGGAAAGCAGGTCGGCGGTGTCGTCGGGGTTGTCGCCAAACACCGTGGCCGGCATGCCGATTCCCTGTGCCGCCAGCAGCTGGTGGGCGCGCAGCTTGTCACGTGCCCGCAGGATGGCGTCCGACGGATTCGGGGAGTAGCTGCCCATCAGCTCGAGCTGGCGCAGTACCGCGGTGCCATAGCGGGTGACCGACGCCCCGATGCGCGGGATCACCGCGTCGTAGCCGGCGATGGGTTTGCCCTTGTAGTGCATGGTGAAACTGCCGCTGCTGATGTGCATGTAGCAGCGCAGCGGGTCCAGCACGCGCACGCTGTGGCCGCGCAGCCGTGCCGCCTCCACCAGACGCCGGGTGGAATACAGCTTGCTGTTGCGGGAAAGGATGGCGAGCTTCATTGGAAACCGACCGGATGCGGGGCACACAGCATGCCATGCACGCATTACGACCGGACGCGATCAAGGATTGCAACCCAGAGCGCAATCTGGCCGACGCGCTGACGATGGGCTCATGGCAATCCGGTGGCGGTCACGGTACAGGTGAGATTGAAGGTGACCGCGCCGCCGCTGGGCAAGCTGGGGATCACCAGTCCCGTGCCCTGCAGGCTGGCAATGGCCAGCGAGGCCGGGCAGCTCGCTCCGCCGGCGGCCGAGCAGGTCGGGTTGCTGGTGCAGGACAGGCCCGGCGTCGCCGGATCGCGCACAACCGCATTGCTCGCCGCCGCCGCACCGGCATTGCGCACCACGATCGCGTAGCTGGTGGTGCCGCCCGCAGTGACGGTACCGGTGCTGTTGCTCTTGCTGATCGACAGGTCCGCGGTCAGCGGCGTGTTGGTGATCTCGCAGTCCAGGTCATCGCCAGTGACCGGGGTGAACTCCGTCCACTGCCGGCGGGTGGCCAGCGCCGTGCCCGGGCCGCCGGGCAGGATGGTTGCCGAACCGGCCGTGGCGTTGCTGCACACCAGCCCCGTGCCGTAGTTGGTCGGCGCCTGGTCAGGCCCGGTGCCGTTGGCCTTGACCGCTTCATCAAACTGCATGGTGTTGCCCGCAGGCAGCACCACCAGCGCGGTGCTGGCCAGCGACGGGCTCGCGCTGCCCGTGGTCGTGGCCGTGGCCACCGGGTTGCCGGCCGATAACAGGCGTATCTGCACCTGGTCGGTGGCAATGGCGCGGGCGCTGAGCCGCTTGCGCAGGGTCACCCACACCGGGGTGGGCGTGTTGCTGCACGCGCTGCCGGTAAACGTGGCGTTGGGCGTGCCCTGCAGCACCGCACTGGCGCTGTTGTGCAGGCCCGAGCCCGGCGCCGAGGGCGAAGCACACACGTCGTTGCCCACGCTGCCGCCGCGGTTGATGTTGATCCGCACCGTCACCGCGTAGGTGTCGGTGGCTCCAGCGGCCAAGACGCGCCACTGCGGCTGCAGGATCCACGGACCACTGCCGGCCAGCGCGCTGCTGGCGCCGCCATTGAGGGTGACGCTGGCCGACAGGATGCTGACATCGCTGTCCAGGCCAGGGGTATCGGTCAGGCTGTAGTTGGCCGCAAGCGCGGTAGGGTTGTTCACCACCAGCGTGTACACCACGTTGAACTGGGTCGGCTGGCCGGCCACGGCGGTCGGCGCGGCAGCGTTCTTGGTCAGGCTGATGCTGCTGTCGTCGTCGACGATGGTGTAGACCCAGATGGTCTGTGCCGGCCCGCCGCAGGTGCTGCTGGAGTTCAGCAGGTACTGCGGAGTGGCCGTCGAGGAAGGCTGTACCTGCAGGATGATGGTCTCGTTGCCCTCCACTGCGCTGTCCTGCACCACCGTGATCGGCAGTGCGAACAGGCTGCCGGCGCTGCTGCCGTCGTAGCTGCCGGCCGGGACGTTCACCACCAGGGTCGGGCTGTTGCCCGGCGTGGTGAAGTCCACCCCCAGCGTCGCCGTGCCACCGGTGATCTGCACCGTCACGTTGAACGCCGTGAACACCGTGCCGTTTACCCGCAGCGTCGGCAGGTTCTGGCTCAAACCCTCCGGCGTCGAACTGCTCGACTGCGTGAACTCCACGAAGGGGGCAAGCTCGATGCGGATATCGTCCAGGAAATTACCGATCGAGTTGCCGCCGCTGCCGGTGCTGATCGACTCGAAGCCCTGGCTGGTGGTGCCGGTGATACCGCCGTAGTTGAATGTGCCCCTGTAGTCGACCCAGCCATTGCCGCCCGATGCAGGCGCGCTGGCGCTGCCTTGCGACAGCACCGGCGCGTTGAACGCGCCGGTGCTGGTGGTGCCCACGCGCACGACCGGCACCGAAGCCCCCACGTTGAAATCCATCACGTCACGGATCGTTGCGCTACCGCGGCCGCGATGGCTGAAGCGCCAGTTGATGGGTTCACCGTTGATCAGGCACACGTTCTGGAAGATGCGCGAGGAGACTTCGGCATTGAGCTCCGCGAAGTTGAGCGCATCCCGCGCCGCAACCCCGTTGAAATTGGTTCGCCACAGTTCGATCAGCCGGCCAGTGGTCGTGGCAGGCACCAGGCAGTCCCCGCTGCCGGTGGACACCGGATGGGTCGTATTCCAGCCGGGCACCAGGCCCGAATCCACCAGCTTGTAGCAGCCTGTGGCCGGGTTGGAGGCCGTCAATAGAGGCAGCTCGAAGCTGGGATTGCTGAAGTTGCGCTGCACCTGGGCTTGCGCGGGTGTCAGCGGCAGCATCGTTGCAAACAGCAACAGCGTGAATGACGCCGTGCGCTGGGCGATGCGGCTCTTCATCTTGCTCAGTTGCTTCCCCAGCCTCATGGAAATCCGGTAGCGGTCACCGTACAGGTGAGATTGAAGGTGACCGCGCCGCCGCTGGGCAGGCTGGGGATCACCAGCCCGGCGCCCTGCAGGCTGGCGATGGCCAGCGAAGCCGGGCAGCTCGCTCC
>JAJAZJ010000217.1 GCA_026785795.1 Pseudoxanthomonas sp. | reverse complement strand
GGATGTGCATGCCTTCATGGATATAGGCAATCGGGTCGCGCGAGGACGCAATCAGCGCGTCACAGCGGCGCTCGGTCTCGCGCATCTGGCCCTCCAGCCGGCGCAGGGCCCGGCGCGACTGCAGGTCCGCCCATTCGGACAGCAGTACGGCAAGCATGTGCTCGTTGCGGCCACGCAGGGCCACGGCGCGCGCGCCCAGGGTCAGGTCGCCGATCACCGCTGACTCATCGATGGCATCGACCAGGGCGATGACCGGGATGTCCTTGCCGCTGGCAGCCACCTGGGACAGGACCGCCGGCAGCGGGACGGCGCGCGAGGATTTCGCGGCCAGCACCAGGTCGATGGGCTGTGCCGCCAGCATGACGGCCAGCTCCTCGGCGTTGACTGGCCGATGCGGGCGGATCGCGATGCCACCATTGCGGAACGCCGTGACCACGGCCTCGGCATCTTCGGCGCTGTCGTCCACGATCATCAGCCGAATGGTGGTGTCTTTGCCGATCTGCATGCAGTAGGTCCGCCTGGGGAGGGCTTTTAATACACGATGCCTGCCCTTGCGTCCATTGCGGACGTCGCGGAATTCACCGCCGGTTGCAGTTTCGCGTACGCCACCACGTCGCACCGCGTGCCGCTACGGCTACGTGCGGCTGGCCTGGGCGGCTCAAAGGGGTCGTTTTCCGGGTTCGCCGGCGACTTCACGCACGAGCCGCGGCACCAGGTAGCCGGACAGCCTGGCCTGCAGGCGGGCATGCAGGTCCCTGGCCCGGTCGTCGGATACCTCGAAGTGGGCGACACCCGCCACCCGGTCCAACTGGTGCAGGTAGTAGGGCAGGACCCCGGCCTGGAATCCGCGCTCGCTCAGCTGCACGAGGGCGTCGACGCTGTCATTGACTCCGCGCAGCAGCACAGCCTGGTTGAGCAGCTGCACGCCGGTTGCGCGCAGCCTGGCCAACGCTGCATCCACGGAGGCATCAAATTCATTGGCATGGTTGGCGTGCACCACCACCGTTGTTGGCCAGCGCAGGCCCGACAGCCAGGCCAGCAGGGCGGGGTCGACTCGCTCGGGCAGCACGATCGGCAGGCGGCTGTGGATCCGCAGCCGTTTCAGATGGGCAATCCCGGCCAGGGCGCCGGTCAGTTCGGCCAGCTTGTGCGTAGCCAGCGACAGCGGGTCACCACCGGAAAGGATCACCTCCTCGATGCTCGGGTCCTCGCCGATCAGGGCCACAGCCTGGCGCCAGCCTTCGCGGGCAGCGGTTTCCTCGGCGTAGGGGAAGTGTCGGCGGAAGCAATAGCGACAGTGCACCGCGCAGCTGCCGGTGGCCACCAGCAGGGCGCGACCCCGGTATTTCTGCAGCATGCCGGTCGCGGTGATGGCGGCAGCATCACCCACCGCGTCCAGGCCGAAGCCGCTCACCACGCGCATCTCATCGTCCAGAGGCAGCACCTGGCGCAGGAGTGGATCAGCCGCATCGCCATGGCGCATCCGTCTGACAAATCCCCGCGGCACGCGCAGCGGGAACTGGCCGGCGGCCGGCGCCGATACCCGTGCAGCCAGCGCATCCAGGCCCAGCAGTGCCAGCAGTTCACGTGGGTCGCGCACTGCGTCCCGCCAAGCGTGCTGCCAACCGCCATCCTGCACCGGCCGGGCGGCGGCAGGGGCTGGCTGTATGCAGACAGTGGGTGCAGGTATCATGTGCGGTCTTGAGAAGCGCTCGCTGGCAATGGCGAGCTTCACCATTCTATCCGCCCGCTGCACCAGGCTGCGGGATCAACACCTTCAGGAGCCCTGCATGGCCAGCTATGGCATGAATGACGTCAAGAACGGCCAGAAGATCCTGGTCAACAACGAGCCTTGCGTCATCACCGAGACCGAGTACGTCAAGCCCGGCAAGGGCCAGGCCTTCACCCGGATCAAGTATCGCTTCATCAAGTCGGGCCGGGTGGTCGAGCTGACCATGAAGGCCACCGACGATCTGGAAGCCGCCGACGTGATGGATACGGACATGCAGTTCCTGTACAGCGATGGCGAGTACTGGCACTTCATGCAGCAGGAGACCTTCGAACAGGTGCAGGCCGACAAGGCCGGCGTGGGTGAAGCGGCCAAATACCTGAAGGGTGAGGAAGACTGCATGGTCACCCTGTGGAACGGCGTTCCGATCGCGGTCCAGCCGCCGAATTTCGTCGAGCTCAGGATCACCGAGACCGATCCGGGCGTGCGTGGCGACACCTCCGGCGGCGGCGGCAAGCCTGCAACCCTGGAAACCGGTGCGGTGGTGCGCGTGCCGCTGTTCGTGGCCCAGGACGAAGTGATCAAGGTCGACACCCGCACCGGCGATTACGTTTCGCGAGTGAAGTGAGCAGGTGACCGAGGCCGCCCGCGAAACCTGCGACCTCCTGATCGAAGCCGGCTTTGTGGTGCCGGTGGAGCCCCATGGCGTGGTGCTGAAAGACCATGCCGTCGCTGTCTCCGGCGGCGCTATTGTTGCGATCCTGCCGCGGGCCGAAGCGCGTGCCCGCTTCTTTGCCACCGAAACCGTATCGCGTCCGGATGCGGTGCTGATCCCCGGGCTGGTCAACGCCCACGTCCACAACCCGATGACCCTGCTGCGCGGAATCGCGGACGACCTGCCGCTCAAGGTATGGCTGCAGCAGCACATCTGGCCGATCGAGGCGGCGGTGATGGGTCCGGAGTTCGTCGCCGACGGCGTGACCCTGGCGATTGCCGAGATGCTGCGCGGCGGGACGACCTGTTGCAACGAGAACTACTTCTTCCCCGACGTGCAGGCCGCGACCTACAGTCAGCATGGGTTCCGCGCGCGCGTCGGCCTGCCGGTGATTGACTTCCCGACCGCATGGGCCAAATCCGACGACGAATACTTCGACCGTGCCGGCGAGGTCCATGACCAGTGGCGCGACGACGCGCTGGTCGCCGCCGCGTTCGCGCCCCACGCACCGTATACGGTTTCGGACGGGAATTTTGAACGCATCCGCATGTTGGCCGACCAGCTCGACCTGCCGGTACACCTGCACCTGCACGAGACGACTCAGGAAGTCGAACAATCGCAGCAGCAACACGGGCAGCGCCCCATCGCTCGCCTGGACCGGCTAGGGC
The DNA here is from genome assembly GCA_026785795.1 of Pseudoxanthomonas sp. GTDB lineage: Bacteria > Pseudomonadota > Gammaproteobacteria > Xanthomonadales > Xanthomonadaceae > Pseudoxanthomonas_A. Next base: position 4,252 of record JAJAZJ010000217.1, on the reverse strand, counting down.
TGGTCAACGATCGTCTCATCGCCGTGCATATGACCCAGTTGACCGAGGCCGAGATCCATCTCTGCGCCGAGCGCGGCGTGTCGGTGGTGCACTGCCCGGAGTCCAACCTCAAGCTCGCCTCAGGCTTCTGCCCGGCGTGTGCCCTGCAGCGTGCGGGCGTGAACCTGGCCATCGGCACCGATGGCGCAGCCAGCAACAACGACCTGGATATGTTCGGCGAGACCCGCACCGCGGCGATCCTGGCCAAGGCGGTGGCCGACGATGCCGCCGGTTTCGACGCCTTCACTGCCCTGCGTGCAGCCACCCTGGGGGGCGCCAAGGCGATGGGCTTCGATCATCTGGTGGGTTCGATAGAACCAGGCAAGCAGGCCGACCTGGCCTGCGTGGACCTGTCTGCACTGGAGACGCAGCCGTTGCACCACGTCGTCTCGCAGCTCATCTATGCGACGGGTCGCCAGCAAGTCAGCGACGTATGGATTGCCGGCAAGCCGAAGCTGATCACACGCGAGCTGGTCGACATGGACGTGTCGCGCATACTTGCCAACGCAAAGCAGTGGCGCGGGCGGATCGCGGCGATCCGGCATTGACTCCATCAATGCCCAATCTGCCTGTGGTCATCCCGGCGGACAGGCAGGGGTGCACCATAAGGCTGGATGACCCGCCATTTGGCGGTTGAGAAGCGTTTCCGGCTTGCGTCGGGAAAACCAAACAAGAGGGTTCACATGAGCACCACGTCCGGCGCAACCACCCAAAATTTTGACCAGGACGAACTGGACAAGTTCGGCGCACTGGCGAGCCGCTGGTGGGACCCTGAAGGCCCGCAGAAAGCACTGCATGCGCTCAATCCCGTGCGCCTGGACTACGTGCAGCAGCGTATGCCCCTGCGCGGCGCAGCGGTGCTGGATGTCGGCTGCGGTGGCGGGCTGTTGAGCGAGGCGCTGGCGCGCGAGGGTGCCCAGGTCACCGCCATTGACCTGGCGCCGGAATTGATCAAGGTGGCCAAACTGCACCGGCTGGAATCCGGCGTAAGCGTCGACTACCGCCTGCAGTCGGTGGAATCCCTGGCGGGCGAAGCGCCGGGTTCATTCGATGCCATCACCTGCATGGAGATGCTGGAGCACGTGCCGGATCCGGCTGCCATCATCGTCGCGTGTGCAGCACTTTTGAAGCCGGGCGGGCAACTGTTCCTGTCCACGCTCAATCGCACGCCGGCCGCATTCGCCCTGGCCATCGTCGGTGCCGAGTATGTCGCGCGGCTGCTGCCCAAGGGCACACACAGCTACGAACAGTTCATCAAGCCGGCCGAGCTGGCTGCCTGGCTGAGGGAATCCGGAATGCTGGTAGAAGACGTCAGCGGCGTGGCCTACGAGCCTTGGCGCAATGGCGCGCGCCTCATCGGCCGCACCGACGTGAACTACCTGGCCAGCGCCAGAAAGCCCGGATGAGCACGCGTCGTTTCCCGGGTGGGGTGCTGTTCGACCTGGACGGCACCCTGCTGGACAGTGCGCCGGACATGCTGGCCACGGCCAATCGCCTGCGCGGCGCACACGCACTGCCGCCAATGCAGCTGGCGCAGATACGTCCGCACGTGTCCAAGGGTTCGCGCGCAATGCTTGCCGCCGCATTCCCGCATCTTGCAAGCACCGATACCGAAGCAATGGTGCCGAATTTTTTGGAAACCTACCTGCAGGAGCTGGGCAAGCATGGCGCGCTGTTCGATGCTATCGAACGCATGCTGGCGGCGCTGGACGCTGATGCTACGGCGTGGGGTATCGTGACCAACAAGCCGGAATACCTCGCACGCGAGCTCCTGCCGCAGCTTGGCTGGGAAACGCGATGTGCGGTGCTGATCGGTGGTGACACGCTGGCCGAACGCAAGCCGCATCCACTGCCGCTGCTGGTTGCAGCCGAACGGCTGGGCGTGGCGGTTTCGGACTGTGTCTATGTGGGTGACGACGAGCGCGATATCCAGGCTGCCCGCGCCGCGGGCATGCCCTCCATCGCCGCGCTATGGGGTTACCGCCAGGACCACGAGGACCCGGCGGCGTGGGGCGCGGATGTTTTGCTGGCATCCCCCGATCAGCTACTCGATCCCGCAAATTGGCCTTGACCCGTGCGGGAGCTGCGCAGGCTGCGACCAGTTCCCGGCGGCGTTCCCCAGGGTCACGGGTGCTTGATTCATCCAGTCGCAGCTTGCGCAGCTCCTACAATGTCCTGAATGAACGACTCCAACGCACTCGACAGCTTCCTGGGCAAATGGCGCACCCGCTGGCCGGAGTGGCGCGTGGTCGAGGCGTTCGTGCCCGCCCAGCAGCGCCAGCTGGCAGTGGCGTGGTTCACGTTGCTGCAGGAATTCTCCGATGCGACGAATGTCGCCGGTGATCCGCTGCCTGCCGATGCCAAGCTGGCCTGGTGGGGCGAGGAGCTCCGCGACTGGTCCCGGCGGCGTTCGCGGCATCCGCTGGGCCGTCTGCTGGAACCGCATCCTGCGCCCTGGTTCGAATTGGCAGAAGCGCTGCCCGTACTGGTTCGTCTGCGAGGAGAACTGCCCTCGGTGGAATTGGCGCTCGACGCGTCGCGCCCGCTTGTGGATGCGGTAGGCCGCGTTGAATCGAACCTGTTCCAGCACCCTTCCAGCGACGCGCTGCTTCAGGCACTGTCGGTGCAGCTGCTCGCGGAGCGTGTAAACGGCGGCGGCGCTGAGTCTTCCCGTACGCAATGGCCGGAGCTGGTATTGGCCCGCTGGCCGTCCCAGACGGGCGCTGCGCTTCCCCGGCGGCTATGGTCGGCCGTTGCGCGTGCCCGCCTGCAGCAATCGATCGGCACGGCGCGCGATGCATCGCCCCTTGCACCGGCCCGGGCGCTGTGGACGGGCTGGCGCGCGGCCCGGCAACGCTGACGTAACGCTGCGTTGCAGGAGCGTTGAGCGCCGGGCCGGTACAATCTCCATCCAACCTGCTTTCGACAATGAACTGCATGTCCACCCCGTCGCTGCCGCTGCCTGAACTCCCCGATGTTGCCAGCCATGCCCCGCGCCTCGCGCGTGCGCTGGACTGGGTAGGCATGGAGAACATCGCCTTGCCGGTGCGCATCTCCGACGGCGTGGGCGGCCAGCTGCAGGTCCCCGCCAGCATCGACCTGTCGGTGAACCTGGCCGATGCCGAGGCGCGCGGCATTCACATGTCGCGCCTATACCTGCAGCTGCAGGACGGCCTGGCCCGCGAAGCCATCACCCCCGCTGGACTGCGCCACCTCCTGCAGGCCTGCATCGGCTCGCAGTCCGGGCTGGCCACGCAGGCCCGGCTGAAGATCCGCTACGAGGCGCTGCTGCAGAGGCGCGCGCTGGAAAGCGACAACACCGGCTGGAAGCGCTATCCGGTCGAGATCGAGGCCACCTTGGGCAACGGACACCTGCAGCTGGCGCTGGCATTTTCGCTGGATTATTCCAGCACCTGCCCAGCCTCGGCTGCGCTGTCACGCCAGGCCAATGCGGAACGCTTTGCTGCCGACTTTGCAGCTGCGCGTCCGCTGTCGCCGGCGGTCGTGCACGACTGGCTGGCCTCGGAGCGCGGCATGGCCGCCACCCCGCATGCCCAGCGCAGTCGGGCACAGGTGCGTGTGATCCTGCGCCCGCAGTTCGATGAGCTGCCCCTGTTGCCCCTGATTGACGCGCTGGAGGACGCGCTGGCCACGCCGGTGCAGACCGCGGTCAAGCGCGTGGACGAACAGGCCTTTGCGCGCCTGAACGCGGAAAACCTGATGTTTTGCGAAGACGCCGCGCGCAGGGTGGCATCGGTGCTGGCGATGGATGCGCGGGTGGAGAGCTATGACGCCTCGGTGTCCCATTTCGAGAGCCTGCATCCGCATGATGCGGTGGCGCGGGTCAGCGGCAACAACGCCTGACCGCGACCCCTGAAACAGCTGGAACCGCAATCTCGAGCGCGCCGCAGCGCGTCGCACGGGTTGAGCAAAGCGGAACCTAATGACCGCGTTCGAGGACAAGCAGTGGGTCTACGCGTACGTCGAACCGCGCCCCCTGAAACCTCGAGCGCCGCAATGTCGAGCGCGCCGCAGCGCGTCGTACGGGTTGAGCAAAGCGGAACCTAATGACCGCGTTCGAGGACAAGCAGGGGGTCTACGCGTACGTCGAACCAGTTCATCCCCCAATGCAGATGCGGCCCCGTCGCGCGACCCGTCGCACCCACCGCGGCAATCACCTGCCCCTGTTCAACCCGATCGCCCGCCTTTACAT
>JAJAZJ010000216.1 GCA_026785795.1 Pseudoxanthomonas sp. | reverse complement strand
GAAGGTGATCCGCGACAACCGCGGCCGTATCGTGGAGAACGTCGACCTGGTCAGGCAGGCCCAGCCGGGCAAAGACCTGACCCTCAGCATTGATCGCCGGATCCAGTACCTGGCATTCCGCGAGCTGCGCAACGCCCTGACCGCCCACAAAGCAAGCAGCGGTTCGGCGGTGGTGCTGGATGTCGCCACTGGCGAAGTGTTGGCCATGGTCAACCTGCCCACCTTCAACCCCAACGCCGCCTCGCTGGGCAAGCCGGATGCGCATCGTAACCGCGCCATCACCGACATGATCGAGCCCGGCTCCACCATCAAGCCGCTGACCGCGGCTGCGGCGCTGGCCAAGGGCGTGGTCACGCCCACCACCCTCTTCAGCACCGCGCCCGGCTGGATTGCCAACGGCAGGTTCCGCACCACCGACACGCACAACTACGGCGTGCTGGACGTGACCGGGATCATCCGCAAGAGCTCCAACGTGGGCGCGGCGAAACTCGCGGCGATGGTGCCCGACCGGGAGTACTACGAATTCCTGCGCAGCTTCGGCTACGGCAGCAAGACCGGCAGCGGTTTCCCGGGCGAGGCGGCCGGCCAGTTCCCGCCGCCGGCGCGCTGGAGCGGCACCACCAAGCAGACCATCTCTTACGGCTACGGCCTGTCGGCCACGCCGCTGCAGATCGCACACGCCTACGCCACCCTGGGCAACGGCGGGCGCGCGCTGGCTCCGACTTTCATCAAGGGCCAGCGCAACGAGCCGGTGCAGGTGGTCACGCCCGAAGTGGCGCGCCAGGTGGTGCGCATGATGCAGACCGTGACCGAGCCCGGCGGTACCGCCACCCAGGCCGCCATCCTGGGCTATCACGTCGCCGGCAAGACCGGAACTGCGCGCAAGGCGAGCGGCGGGGGATATTCGCGCGAATACTTTTCTTTCTTCGCCGGACTGGTGCCGGTGGACAACCCGCGCTTTGCCATGGCCGTGGTCATCGACAATCCGCAGGCCGGTTCGTACTACGGCGGCTTGGTGTCGGCGCCGGTGTTCCAGAAGGTCATGGACGGCTCGCTGCGGCTGATGGACGTGCCGCCCGATGACATCGAAACCTGGATCGCGGCGCAGGAAAAAAACCAGGCCAGGCAGGCTGCGAGCGCGCGCCCGACGGCTGTGGTCGCGGACCAGCCGGTCGACCTCACCGCTTCGCTGCCCGCGCCGCTGGTGGGTCAATGAAGCGCGCCATGTCCCTGTCCAACCTGCTGCCCGACGTGGCAGTGCCGCGCGATCTGGTGGTGCGCGGGCTGGTCCAGGACAGCCGCATGGTCGGGCCCGGCGATGCCTTTATCGCCATAGGCGGCTTTGGCGCGCACGGCTTGGGCTTCGTGCAGCAAGCCAGAGCTGCCGGCGCCAGCGCCATCCTGTTTGAACCTCCCGCACCTGACGGCCTCGCGGTTCCGGAAGACGCCATTGCCGTGCCTGGCTTGGCCAGGCGCCTGGGCGAGATGGGCGACAGGTTCCATGCACGGCCATCGCGCCAGCTCAGCACGGTCGGCGTCACCGGCACCAACGGCAAGACTTCCACCGTGCAGATGCTCAGCCAGGCCTGGCACCTGCGCGGGCTGCGTTGCGCCAGCATCGGCACCCTGGGCGCCGGCCTGCATGGACAGCTGCGCGCGACCGGCTTCACCACGCCGCTGGTGCTGCAGGTGCACGCGCTGCTGGCCCAGTTCCGTGATGCGGGCGCCAAGGCGGTTGCCATGGAGGTGAGCTCGCATGCGCTGGACCAGGGGCGGGTGGATGGCGTGCACTTTGACGTGGCCGTGTTCACCAACCTCACCCGCGACCACCTCGACTACCACGGTGACATGGAGCACTACGGCCAGGCCAAGGCCCAGCTGTTCGCGTGGCCGGAGCTGAAGGCCGCCGTGGTCAACCTGGATGACCCGTTTGGCCACGGGTTGCTGGCATCGGTGGCCGCGGATGTGGCCAGGATCGGGCTCAGCTCGCGCGGTGATCCGGCGGCACGGGTCAGCGCATCGCGGCTGCACCTGGATGCCAGCGGGATCCGCTTTGAACTGGGGGTCGACGGCCAGGCGTATACGGTGGACTCTGCGCTGCTGGGTCGGTTTAACGTCGACAACCTGCTTGCGGTCGCCGGCGCGCTGCATGCGCTGGGTGAAGCACCGGCCGACATCGCCCGCACCCTGTCACGGCTGCAGCCGATCCACGGGCGCATGAACCGGCTGGGTGGCGAAAACGGCGCGCCGCTGGTGGTGGTCGACTACGCCCACACGCCCGATGCGCTGGAGCAGGCGCTTGCCAGTCTGCGCGAGCACGCCAAAGCACGCCTGGTCTGCGTTTTCGGCTGCGGCGGGGAACGCGACGTTGGCAAGCGCCCGCAGATGGCGGCCAGCGCCGAACGCCTGGCCGACGTGGTGATCGTGACCGACGACAACCCGCGCGGTGAAGATGGTGACCGTATCGTGGCCGACATCCTGGCCGGTTTCTCACGCCCCGATGCGGTGCTGGTCCAGCGTGATCGTGCGCAGGCCATCGCCCGGGCCATTGCGGAAGCCGGTCCAGGAGACATCGTGCTGGTGGCCGGGAAAGGACACGAGGGTTACCAGGAAGTGGCGGGCGTCCGCCACCCGTTCGACGACACGGCGGTGGCGCGCCAGCACCTGCAGGCGCGCTCTGCCAGGCCGCAGGTGGATGCATGAAGACCATGCCGCTCTCGCTGCTGGCGCACTGGGCCGATGGCGAACTGCGCGGTGACGACGTCGTCGTGGATGCGATCACCAACGACACCCGCAGCCTGGTGCCGGGCAGCCTGTACGTGGCGCTGCGCGGCGAACGCTTCGACGGGCACGATTTCGCCTACGACGCTGCAATGCGCGGTGCCGGCGCGCTGCTGGTGGAGCACGCAGTCGAGGTCGAGCTGCCGCAGGTGATCGTGGCTGATGCGTACATTGCCCTGGCCAGGATTGCCGGCAACCTGCAGCGCGATCGCGGCGCCAAGGTGGTCGCCATCACCGGCAGCAACGGCAAGACCAGCGTCAAGTCCCTGCTGCAGTCGATCCTGCAGCTGGCCGGCACCAGCTATGTCAATCCGGGTAATCGCAACAATGAGGTGGGCCTGCCGCTCGCGGTCATTGATGCGCCGGACGACGCGGATTTCGCCGTTTACGAAATGGGCGCCGGCAAGCCGGGTGATATCGCGTACCTGGCCGAAATCGCCACGCCGGACGTCGCCCTGGTCAACAACGTCGCCGCTGCCCACCTGGAAAAGCTGGGCAGTCTGATGGGCGTGGCCGAAACCAAGGGCGCGATCTATTCCGCCCTGCCGGCCACGTGCACCGCGGTGATCAACGCCGACGATGCCTTTGCCGAATACTTCGCTACCCGCGCCGAAGGCAGGCGCGTAATCCGCTTCGGCCTGGACAGCAGTGCCGACGTGACCGCGGGTGACCTGCAGAGCAGCCACCATGGCACGCAGTTCCGCCTGCTCACGCCGCAGGGCGAGGTGGCGGTCACGCTGCCGCTGCCCGGCCGCCACAGCGTCCTCAACGCCCTGGCCGCCGCCTCGTTGGCGCTTGCCTGCAACGTCAGCCTGGCCACCATCGCCGAGGGCCTGGCCGCGGCGCAGCCGGTCCCGGGTCGCCAGGTCAGCCACGTGCTGGAAAACGGCGCACTGCTGATCGACGACAGCTACAACGCGAATCCCGGCTCGCTGTCCGCGGCCATCGATACCCTGGTGGTCGGCGGCGGCGAATCCTGGCTGGTGCTGGGCGACATGCGCGAGCTTGGGGTGGAAGCCGAAGCGTTGCATGCAGACGCCGGTCGCCACGCGCGCGCAGCCGGGATCCGCCGCGTGTACACGCTGGGCCCGCTGAGCGCAGCGGCCTCGACCGCCTTCGGAGACGGCGCGCGCAGCTTCGAATCACATGCCGCGCTGATCGATGCGCTGCGCGCGGACCTGCGGTCCACGCCCGCGGCCGGCCTGCGGCTGCTGGTCAAGGGCTCACGCGGCAGCGCCATGGATCGCGTCGTCAGCACCTTGCTGTCAACCCCGGAGGACGCCTCGCATGCTGCTTGAACTTTCCAACTGGCTGCAGCAGCAGGAAGGGGTGTTCCGGCTGTTCGGGTACATTTCTTTCCGCGGCATCCTCGCTGCACTCACTGCCCTGTTCCTGTCCCTGTGGCTGGGTCCGGCGGTGATCAGCCGGCTGGCCCAGTTCAAGGGCGGCCAGCCGATCCGCCAGGACGGCCCGAAGACGCATTTCACCAAGGCCGGCACTCCGACCATGGGCGGCGCGCTGATCCTGGTGACCGTGCTGCTGTCGGTGCTGCTGTGGGGCGACCTGCGCAGCCGCTACGTGTGGCTGGTGCTGGCGGTGATGGTGGGGTTCGGCGCGATCGGCTGGTACGACGACTGGATCAAGATCGTCAGGCGCGACCCCAACGGCCTGAAGTCACGCTGGAAATACCTGCTGCAGTCGATCGTGGGCCTGGCCGCCGGCCTGTTCCTGTACTACACCGCCGACACGCCGGCGGCGACCACCTTCTACATCCCGATGTTCAAGTCCATCGCCCTGCCGCTGGCCGGGGTCAGCTTCGTGGCCATTGCCTATTTCTGGATCGTGGGCTTCTCCAATGCGGTGAACCTGACCGATGGCCTGGACGGACTGGCGATCATGCCCACGGTGCTGGTGGCTTGCGCACTGGGCGTGTTCGCCTACGCCGCGGGCAACGCGGTGTTCTCGGCCTACCTGCAGATCCCGCAGGTGCCCGGTGCAGGGGAGCTGGTGATCATCTGCGCGGCCATTGCCGGTGCCGGGCTCGGCTTCCTGTGGTTCAACACCTATCCGGCCATGGTGTTCATGGGCGACATCGGCGCGCTGGCCCTGGGCGCGGTGCTGGGCACCATCGCGGTGATCGTGCGCCAGGAACTGGTGCTGGTGATCATGGGCGGCATCTTCGTGATCGAAACCCTGTCGGTGATCATCCAGGTGGCGTCGTTCAAGCTCACCGGCAAGCGCGTGTTCCGCATGGCGCCCATCCACCATCACTTTGAACTCAAGGGCTGGCCGGAGCCGCGCGTGATCGTGCGCTTCTGGATCATTTCCGTAGTGCTGGTGCTGGTTGCGCTGGCCACGCTGAAGGTGCGCTGATGAACGACAGCCCGCGCCAGGCGACGCGACTGGACGCCATCGGCGGCCAATACGACCCGTGGATGCTGGGCGTGGCGCTGGCGCTGGCCGCGCTGGGCGTGGTGATGGTGGCCTCCAGCTCGATGGCATTGAACAGCGATCCCTTCCACTACCTGACCCGCCATGTGGTGTTCCTTGGCATAGGTATCGCCCTGGCCTGTGTGGTCATGCGCACCGAACTCAAAATCATCGAGCAATACAACCAGTTCCTGCTGCTGGCCTGCTTCGGCATGCTGCTGCTGGTGTTCGTGCCGGGCATCGGCCACACCGTGAACGGCGCGCGGCGCTGGATCAACCTGGGGGTCTCCAAGTTCCAGGTGGTCGAAGCGGTGAAGGTGCTGTACATCGTGTGGCTGTCCAGCTATCTGGTCCGCTTCCGCGACGACGTCAACGCCACCTGGCCGGCCATGCTCAAGCCGCTGGGCGTGGCCGTGCTGCTGGTGGCGCTGCTGTTGATGCAGCCCGACTTCGGCTCGTCCACGCTGCTGCTGGCGATCACCGCCGGCATGCTGGTGCTGGGCGGGGTGAACCTGCCGCGCATGTCCATGCCGGTCGTGATTGGCCTGCCCATCTTCGCCTTCATCGCCATCCTCGAGCCCTACCGGATGCGGCGCATCACCTCGTTCCTGGATCCGTGGCAGGACCAGCTGGGTTCGGGCTACCAGCTCAGCAACGCGCTGATGGCGCTGGGCCGCGGCGAATGGTTCGGAGTGGGCCTGGGCGCTTCGGTGCAGAAGCTCAACTTCCTGCCCGAAGCGCACACGGATTTCATTTTCTCGGTGATTGGCGAAGAGCTTGGCTTTGTCGGCGTGTGCCTGGTGATTGGCCTGTATGCGTTGCTGGCCGGGCGGGCGTTCTGGATTGGCGTGCGCTGCGTGGAAATGCGCCGGCACTTCGCCGGCTACATCGCCTTCGGCATCGGCCTGTGGATCGGCATGCAGAGTTTCGTGTCGATCGGGGTGAACCTTGGCCTGCTGCCGACCAAGGGCCTGACCCTGCCGCTGATTTCCTCGGGTGGCTCCAGCGTGATGATGACCTGCGTGGCCATCGGCCTGCTGCTGCGCGTCTCCTACGAACTGAGCCGCGCCGAACGCCAGGTTGCCCTGCTGCGCGGCGAACCGGGCCAGACCGCCGAGCCACCTGCCCCCGCGATCGCGGCCGGGCCAAACGTCGCGGTTAGCGGCGGCAAGCGCGCCGCCGGGCGCGTCGAGCCCCGCTTCGAGAGGATTGCATGAGCAGCGTGCCCTCCACCGCAGCGGCACCGGTGATGATCCTGGCCGGCGGCACCGGCGGACACATCTTCCCCGCGCTGGCCGTGGCCAAGGTGCTGCGCAGCCGGGGCGTGCCGGTGACCTGGCTTGGCGCCAACGGTGCCATGGAAACCAGGCTGGTGCCCCAGCACGACATCCCGCTCGACACCATCGCCATTTCCGGTTTACGCGGGAAGGGCAAGCTGGCGCTGCTGGGCGCGCCGCTGCGGGTCATGCAGGCGGTGCGCAGCGCGGGCGCGGTGCTGCGGATGCGCGCACCGCGTGCGGTAGTAAGCTTCGGCGGATTCGCTGCAGGCCCCGGCGGGCTGGCGGCAAGGCTGCAGGGCCGGCCGCTGCTGGTCCACGAACAGAATCGCGCGCCGGGCTTCACCAACCGGGTGCTGGCCCGGTTCGCCAGGCGCATCCTCACCGGGTTCCCGGGCAGCTTTGCTGAGCGGGAAGAGGCCGTGGGCAATCCGGTGCGTGGCGAAATCGCCGCGCTGCCAGATCCCGCTGTGCGCCTGGCCGGGCGCGACGCTCCGCTGCGGCTGCTGGTGCTGGGCGGCAGCCAGGGCGCACGTGCGCTGAACCAGGCCATGCCGCAGGCGCTTGCGGCGCTGCCCGGTTTCCAGATCGACGTGCTGCACCAGTGCGGCGAAAAAATGCGCGAGGAAGCCGCGGCTGCCTATGCCGATGCCGGCGTGCACGCGCGGGTAGAGAGCTTTATCGCCGACATGGCCGAGGCCTACGCCTGGGCGGACCTGGTGGTGTGTCGGGCCGGGGCATCCACGCTTGCCGAACTGTGTGCGGTGGGTATCGGCAGCGTGCTGGTGCCGTTTCCCGCCGCGGTGGACGACCACCAGACCCGCAACGCCGAGTACCTGGTGGAGCGCGGTGCGGCCTTGCTGCTGAAGCAGGACGCGCAGCTGGGCGCCAACCTGCAGCAGCTCCTGCGCGAACTCACCTGCGATGAGCCGCGGCGACTGGCCATGGCCCAGGCCGCGCGCAGCCTGGCCAAACCCGATGCCGCCGAGCGCATCGCCGACATCATTCTTGAGGAGGCGGGAAGTCGGGATTCGGGATTGGGGATTCGTCAACAGCCGGAGCAAGAACGGCAACACACGAATGCGCCTGCAGACAAGCGTGATAACCAGGTCCGAATCGCGGCCAATGCTTCGCTCTTCCCTAATCCCCAATCCCGAACCCCCAATCCCGCAACAGCAGGAGCCCCGCCGTGATGGCGTCCGCCCGTGAGCGTCGGCTGCAGCACACCGGCAATCTGGCCGAGGAGTTCCGTCGCGTGCACTTCGTCGGCATCGGCGGCTCGGGCATGAGCGGCATTGCCGAAGTCCTGTGCACGCTGGGCTACGAAGTGTCCGGCTCGGACAGCGCCGAAAACGCCGCCACCCGTCGCCTCGCCTCGCTGGGCGCGCGCGTGATGCGCGGCCACAACGCGGCCAACGTGCTGGGCACGGACTGCGTGGTCTTCTCCAGCGCGATCCGCCACGACAACCCGGAGCTGATGGAAGCCCGCTCACAGCGCATCCCGATCGTGGCGCGCGCCGCAATGCTGGCCGAGCTGATGCGCTTCCGTCGCGGCATCGCGGTGGCCGGCACCCACGGCAAGACCACCACCACCAGCCTGACCGCGGCGGTGCTGAGCGAGGGCGGCATGGATCCAACCTTCGTCATCGGCGGGCAGCTGCTGGCCGCCGGCGCCAACGCCAAGCTGGGCGACGGCCAGTGGCTGGTGGCCGAGGCCGACGAAAGCGACCGCAGCTTCCTGCGCCTGAATCCGCTGATGGCGGTGATCACCAACATCGACGCCGACCATCTGGAAAACTACGACAACGATTTTGCCAAGCTCCAGGCCGCGTTCGCCGAGTTCCTGCAGCGCCTGCCGTTCTACGGGCTGGCGGTGCTGTGCATCGACGATCCGGAAGTGGCCGCGCTGGCCGCGGATACGCCGCGCCACGTGATGAGCTATGGCTTTGCCGCGAATGCCGACGTGCGTGCCGAGGCGGTTACCCAGCAGGGCGGGCGCATGCACTTCACCCTGCGCCTGCCTGAAGACACCCAGGTGGACGTGACCCTGGCCTTGCCCGGGCTGCACAACGTGCAGAACGCGCTGGCCGCGGCTGCGATCGGTTGGCAGCTGGGCGTCCGCCCGGAACACATCGCCAGCGCGCTGCGCAAGTTCTCCGGCATTGGCCGGCGTTTCAACGAGTTGGGCGAGTTCACCACCGCCAGCGGCGCGCGCGTGCACGTTGTGGATGACTACGGCCACCATCCGCGCGAGCTGGCCGCCGTGTTCGCCGCAGCGCGCGGCGGCTGGCCGCACAAGCGCCTGGTGGTGGCCTTCCAGCCGCATCGATACAGCCGCACCCGCGACCAGTTCGATGAGTTCGCCGCGGTGCTGTCGGAGGTGGATGCGCTGGTGTTGAGCGAAGTCTATCCGGCGGGCGAAGCCCCGATCGCCGGCGCAGACGCGAAATCCCTGGCCCGCGCCATCCGCGCGCGCGGCCGCAACGAGCCGGTCGTGGTTGGGCAGGTGTCGGATCTGGCTGCGGTGCTCAGCAACGTGCTCCAGGACGGCGACCTGCTGCTGCTTATGGGTGCGGGCGACATCGGTCAGGTGGCGCAACAGATCGCCAACAGCGGCTTCGAGGACGACAGCAGCACATGAGCCCGTTCGCATTCCCACCGCTGCGCAGCACCGACCCGGCCGTGTTTGGCCGCGTGGCCGTGCTGCTGGGCGGCACCTCCAGCGAGCGCGAGGTCTCGCTGGATTCCGGCGGCAACGTGCTGCAGGGACTGCGCGCGCGCGGCGTGGATGCGGAAGCGGTCGACGGCATTCCGGCGCTGGCCGCGGCGCTGGTGCAGAAGCAGTTCGACCGCGTGTTCAACATCCTGCATGGGCACAAGGGCGGCGGTGAGGACGGCGTGGTGCAGGGGCTGCTCGAAGCTTTCGCCATTCCGTATACCGGCTCGAACGTGCTGGGCTCGGCCTTGAGCATGGACAAGGTGCGGACCAAACAGGTCTGGCTTGCGCTGGGCCTGCCCACGCCGCGCTATGTGCGATTGATGCCGGGCGACGCAGCAAAGGCAGGTGCGAATGTCGCGGGCGCGGACGTGTACGCGGCCGCGAGCCAGCTGGGGCTGCCGGTGATCGTGAAGCCGGCCAACGAAGGCTCCAGCGTGGGCGTGACCCGGGTGTTTGCGGAAAGCGACCTGGCCGCTGCGGTTGACCTGGCCGCACGCTACGACGGCGAGCTGCTGATGGAGCAGCTGATCGAAGGCGATGAGCTGACCGTTTCCATACTCGGCGACATAGCGCTGCCGTCGATCCGCATCGTGCCCAAGGGCCAGTGGTACGACTATCACGCCAAATACAAGGCCGATGACACCCAATACCTGTGTCCTGGCCTGGACGGTCAGGAGGAAGACCAGATAGGCCGCCTGTCGCTGGCGGCGTTCCAGGCCGCAGGCTGCCGCGGCTGGGGCAGGGTGGACGTGATGCGTGACCGCGCCACCGGCGCGTTCCAGCTGCTGGAGGTCAACACCGCGCCCGGCATGACCAGCCATTCGCTGGTGCCGAAGGCGGCGCAGCAGGCCGGCCTGGATTTCCAGACGCTGTGCTGGCGAATCCTCGAAACCACCCTCGCGCAGGAGACGGGACGATGAACGCCGCCCTGCGCCTGTTCGCCTGGCTGCTGGCCCTGGCCCTGGTCGCGCTGCCGGTCGTGGCAGTGGTCAACGGCTGGATTGGCGCCGATCGCTGGCCGCTGACCAAGCTGCGCGTGCACGGTGAGTTTGAGCGCGTTGACCCGCAGCAGCTGCGCGCCGCGGTGCTGCCGTATGCGGGGCAGGGATTCTTCGCGGTGCGGCTGCAGGCCGCGCAGGACGCAGTGGAAAAACTGCCGTGGGTGGAGCGCGCCGAAGTGCGCAAGCGCTGGCCCGACGTGATTGAAGTCGAGGTCACCGAACACAAGCCGTTCGCACGCTGGGGCGCCGACCGCCTGCTGTCGCAGCAGGGCCGGCTGTTCCCGATTCCCGAGGGGCTTGCGATCGACGGCCTGCCGCAGCTCGCCGGCCCGGATACTCAGGTGCAGGAAGTGGTGGCGCTTTACAACGAATCGCGCGAGCTGTTCGCGCCGCTGGGCCTGCGCGTCGAATCACTGGGCATGGATCGCCGCGGCAGCTGGTCGCTGGCGCTGGACAGCGGCACGCGGGTGGTCATCGGCCGCGCCGATGCCCGCCCGCGCCTGCAGCGCTTCGTGCGCATGCTGCCGCAGCTGCTGGCCCGCGACCCGCACGCCCTGCAGCGCGCGGACCTGCGGTACACCAATGGATTCGCCCTTTTTTGGGCGGATGCGGAAATCGGGATTCGGGATTCGGGAGTTGTGGAAGAGCCAGCGGTGCCGCCAATGCCGCCCCCGGCAGCCGCCGCGCTCAGCCGACCCGCTGCTTTTCCCATTCCCGAATCCCGAATCCCGAATCCCGATTCTCGATTCCCCATTCCCAGCCTTTCCCCACTTGGCACCCCATCATGAATCGCAAGGGCGACAAATCGCTGATCGTCGGCCTCGACATCGGCACCTCCAAGGTCACCGCGCTGGTCGGCGAGTATTCGCCGGGCAATCCGATCGAAGTGATCGGCATCGGCTCGCACGAATCGCGCGGGCTCAAGCGCGGCGTGGTGGTGGACATCGAATCCACCGTGCAGTCCATCCAGCGTGCGGTGGAGGAGGCCGAGCTGATGGCAGGCTGCGAGATCCGTTCGGTCTACGCCTCCATCTCCGGGGCGCACGTGCAGTGCAAGAACTCGCCCGGCATCGTGCCGATCCGCGACGGCGAAGTGACCTGGGGCGACCTGGACCGGGTGCTGGAAGCGGCCAAGGCCGTGGCCATCCCCGCCGACCAGAAGATCCTCCACGCGCAGCCGCGCGAGTACAAGGTGGACAACTCGCAGGAAGGTATCCGCAACCCGGTGGGCATGACCGGCGTGCGCCTGGAGGTGGACGCGCACCTGGTGTTCTGCGCGCAGTCGGCCGCCGCCAACATCAGCAAGTGCGTGCAGCGCTGCGGGCTGCAGATCGATGACCTGATCCTGTCGCCGCTGGCCTCCAGCATCGCCGTGCTGACCCCGGACGAGCGCGAGCTGGGCGTGGTGCTGGTGGACATGGGTGCCGGCACCACCGACCTGGCCGTGTACGTGCAGGGCGCGATCTGCCACACCGCATCGCTGCCGATCGCCGGCGACCAGGTCACCAACGACATCGCCCACATGCTGCGCACGCCCACGCCCGAGGCCGAGCAGATAAAGGTCCGCTATGCCTGCGCGCTGGCGCAGATGGCAACCGCCGAGGAAAGCATCCAGGTGCCCAGCGTGGGCGATCGTCCGCCGCGGCGGATGCCGCGTCATTCGCTGGCCCAGGCCGTGCAGCAGCGCTACGAGGAAATCTTCGAGATGGTGCAGGCCGAGCTGCGTCGCTCCGGCTACGAGGAGCGCGTGAGCGCCGGCATGGTGCTGACCGGCGGCGCCTCGAAGATGGAGGGCGTGGTGGAGCTGGCCGAGGAAATGCTGCAGATGCCGGTGCGCATCGGCATCCCGCAGCACGTCACCGGGCTGGGCGAAGTGGTCGGCAATCCGGTCCACGCCACCGGCGTGGGCCTGCTGCTGATGGGCAGCCAGATCGAACATCCACGGCGCCCGTCGCTGCCTACCGGCAAGGCGGGCAGCCTGTTCAACAAGTTGAAGAACAGGTACCGGGGGGAGTTTTGATTTTTTTTGATTCGGGATTCGGGATTCGGGATTGGGGATTCGGGATTAGGGATTCGGAATAGAAAAGAGCGGAGAGCGGAGGGCTGAAGAGGGCGGCGAGGGAATGGCTTGAGCTACACGAACTAAAAAAACCGAAGCACACCATAAACGTCGGCGGCAGGTGACGGAACGGGACAAGGAAACGCGATTTCCCCAATCCCCAATCCCGAATCCCCAATCCCGGCACTAATAAAAGGACAGCAGACATGGCACATTTCGAACTGGTGGAAAGAATGGCTCCCAACGCGGTGATCAAGGTCATCGGCGTGGGCGGCGGCGGCGGCAATGCGGTCGCGCACATGGTCAGCAGCAGCGTGGAGGGCGTTGAGTTCATCACCGCCAACACCGACTCGCAGGCCATCAACAGCTGCGGTGCCAAGACCCAGCTGCAGCTGGGCGGCAACGTGACCAAGGGCCTGGGCGCAGGCGCCAACCCCGAAGTCGGCCGCCAGGCCGCACTGGAGGACCGCGAACGCATCATCGCCGCGCTCGACGGCGCGGACATGGTGTTCATCACCGCCGGCATGGGTGGCGGTACCGGTACCGGCGCAGCGCCGGTGGTTGCACAGCTCGCCAAGGAGATGGGCATCCTGACCGTGGCCGTGGTCACCAAGCCGTTCCCGTTCGAAGGCCGCCGGCGCATGCAGGTTGCGCTGAAGGGCATCGAGGAGCTCAGCCACCACTGCGATTCGCTGATCACCATCCCCAATGAAAAGCTGATCACCGTGCTGGGCCGCAACGCGACCATGATCCAGGCTTTCCGCGCCGCCAACGACGTGCTGCTCGGCGCCGTGCAGGGCATCGCCGACCTGATCGTGCGCCCGGGCCTGATCAACGTGGACTTCGCCGACGTGCGCACGGTGATGAGCGAGATGGGCCTGGCCATGATGGGCACCGGTTCGGCACGCGGCGACGACCGCGCCCAGGCCGCTGCCGAAGCGGCCATCCAGAATCCGCTGCTGGACGACGTCAACCTGTCCGGTGCCAACGGCATCCTGGTCAACATCACCGCCGGCCCGGACTTCACCATGGCCGAGTTCGACGAAGTGGGCCGCACCATCGAAGGCTTCGCTGCCGAAGACGCGACCGTGGTGCTGGGCACCGTGCTGGATCCGGACATGCAGGACGAGGTGCGGGTCACCGTGGTCGCCACCGGCCTCAACCGCAACGTAGTGGCACGCCAGCCGATCGGCCGTGGTGACGAGCTGCGCCAGCCGATGCGCGCCCCGATCAAGCTGGTGCGTGACGGCACCACCGGCATGGCCTACGACGCCAACGCCGGCATGGACGCCATCGCAAATCCGGGCATGGGCCTGCGCCGCGGCAGCGAAGAGCCTGCCGCGATCTCCTCGCCGGCAGCCTTGGCCGCCGAGCTGCCCAGCGACTACCTGGATATCCCCGCCTTCCTGCGTCGCCAGGCGGACTGACCGCAATGCCGCCAGCCCTCGCCGGGCTGGCGGCAGCGCATGCAAACCACGTGTCCTGTCACCTTGCTGCCGGGGCCCGGCGGCCCGGGCGATTTTTTACCCCCGCCACCCCCCGCCCGGCACCCAACCGGCCGCCGTTTTACCGCGGGGGCAGTACCCTTCGTTTGGCGGGGTTAAGCCGGGTGCAAGGGAT
>JAJAZJ010000215.1 GCA_026785795.1 Pseudoxanthomonas sp. | reverse complement strand
TGGGGCGGCTGTACCAGGATGAAGCGCGGTGGCAGCAGCTGGCGCGCCATGGGCGGGACAACGTGGCCCGTCATTTTTCGCTGGATGCCGCGCGCAGCGTGGTCCGCCGGGTGTTCGTGGAAGCGGAGCCGGCGCCCTAGGGCAGCATCAAGCATCAAGTGCAGCGCGTTCGTGGAAGACCGGTACAATTCAACGATCCGAAAACCTGTAAGTTCGAGATTGGCCGGCTGGAGCGCCGCCAATGGCGAAGCCTCACCGATGCCATACTGCGCCGACTGCTGTCGCAGCACGCCGAGCGGTAGCGGGCGGCCCCGTAGGGCCGCCTCTTTCAGTTTAGCCCAGCGCCGGCAGCACGAAGGCGAAGATCGCCCCTATCGCGGTGGCTAGCAGCGCAAAGACGTAGAGCCCTTTCGACCACCGCCGCAGGCGCGCGCAGGTGGCGGCCAGCTGCGGGTCGGCCGGGCACGGAGCCGTGCGCGCCTGCCAGAGCAGGGCGCCGGCCACCGCCAGCGAAAATGCCGTCACCCCGAACACCAGGCCTTTTCGCTCAGACAGCCAGATCAGCTCCGGGACCGCGGTGACCAGCCCGGCGAGGGCAGCACCCGCGCCCAGGCTGACCATCACCGCCGGCAGCACGCAGCACACCAGCGTGGCGCTGCTGGCCATCAGGGCTCCGGCGGAGCCCCACAGGCCGCGATGCAGCTCACTCACGGCCGAGCTCCGCCTTGATCTCGGCTACGGTCGCGTCACTGCGCTGGATGCCGACAACCTTATAGCCGGCGTCGGTCAGCAGCTTGGTGACCGCCGCGTCGCTGATGTCCTGCCCCTCCTTCAGGTCGACGGCGACCAGCCGGTCTTCGAGGCTGACAAACACATCGCCGGCGGCGGGCTCTTTCTTGAACGCCTTGGTAATGCCGTCGGCGCAGAAGGCGCAGACCAGCCCGTTCACTTCCATGCGCAGGCTGCGCGCCTCGGCAGCGGAGGTGAAGCCGGCGGCGAGCACGAGTACGGCAAGCGTGAGCGGGAGCAGTCGATTGATGGTTTTCATGTTTTTATTTTCCTTGGTTGATTAGAGGTTGAGCATTACGTTCGCGACCGGGCGGCCGTCGCCATCGGCGCCGACCTCCAGCCACCAGCGGGTGGTAAACAGCCGCAGCACGGCGCTCGGCTTGACGCTGTCGTCGATAGCGCCGCTGCTGCGTTGTCCCTTCAGCACGATCCAAGTCGCCACCCGGTCGACGTCATGGGCATAGGGTGCCCAGCCGATCGCGGCGGTATCGAAGCGGTTCGAGTAGCCGACGCCTTCGTGGAGCTCGGAGACGAACGACGTGTAGATTCGCCTTGTCTCATAGTCGAGCTGGACGCCCACATGACGAGCCAAGCCGCTGCCGCTTTCAGTGCGGGCGTTGCCCAGTCCGACCCAGCCGAAGGCGTTGGCCTGTGCCGACGGCAGGTTCCACCGGTGCAGCAGGCGCGAGGCCCGGACGTACTCGAGATCGAAGCGGCCACTGTGGGCCAGTTCGTCGACGCGAAGAGCGCCGACCGACGCCGACCAGCGGGAGCTCGGCGAGTAGGTGTAGGACAGTGCATCCATATCCGGCCCGTGGTCGGCCATGAACATGTGGCCGCCGGCGTAGGAGACCGGGCGCGCAAGGACGGGCAGGGAAAGCGTAAAAAGCGCCAAGGCCTGCAGGCCCCGGGTAAGGTAAACATTCATTATTGGAGACTCCGTGGCGGCGGGCCTTGGCCCGCGGTTCCCCGCTTCAAACGGGGGGCGGCGACGGAATCAGCCGATCGGCGGACGCATGATCCGGCTTTGCAGCCAGCGCGGTTCAAGCGGCGTTGCCGCGGAGAGCGCCACGGAGGGAGCTGGCGCACCAAGCATGATGTCGGGCGGCCCAACGACGGACAGCGTCAGCGCACAAGCCCACTTGCAATAGCTGCCCGAAAGCCCGTCGCCGCAGCAGTCGGATGGAACTGAATGCGGGTCAGAGGGGGCGGAGGGGGCGTCGTGGCAGATCGGCGAGGGGCTGGGCGGGTCCACCGCCGCGGTTTCGGACGCACCATGGGTAACGCTGCTGCGCATCGCGAGCACGGTACTGGCCTGCACCAAAAGGAGTGCGGCAAGCAGCAGGGTCAGCAGTGGGCGCAGCGCTGGAACGGTCGGCTTGGACATATCACTGTCAGAGTAGCCATGCCCGCATCAACAATCAAGTGCAGCGCGGTTGTGGAGAACTTCAATCTATTCGCCACAGCTTTCCGGAAAGCTCGTGCAGGTGCCCGCACGCCCCTCTTCGACTGGAATATGCAACGCCCGATGCTGCAGCGGCGTACTGGCCACCCGCACCGCACCGGCGGAACTCACCCGAGGACGTCGAGAGGGCGCGCCCCAGCGCCCGCGCAATGGAAGCGTTGGAACTCGGGCAAAGCTGTTCGGTCATGATCAAGCCGCGCTCCTCGGCCGAAAGCTGCAGCTGCGTCTTTGCCAAGCCCTGGCCTTCGGTGTCCGCGCGCTGCCCCTGGAGCCTGACCCTGGCTAGTTGCCGCCGTCCTGCGCCAGCCGCACCCGCTGCGAAAATTCTTGCAGGCCCGGCGCCGCAGTATCCAGCTCGGTGGCTTCGGCCAGCGCCTGCACCGCGAAGCTGATCTCCCCAGCCCCCAGGCGCTCACCGCCGACCGCAATCCATTTGGACGCCAGCGCGCGGCGCGCGGGCGGCAGGCGCGGATCGCGCGGCTCGATCGTGCCCCAGGCTTCATAGCAGGCGTCGGCACGACGGATGCGGTTGCTGCGCAATTCGGTTTCGAAACACGTGCGAATGGCCGGCACGAAGCGCGCGGCCGCACGCTTCACCCCGGGTTCGTCCGGGGCCAGGGCCTGCGCGGCGCGCAGGTGGTCGTAGGCGCTTTCACCGGGCGGGGTCAGCCAGTCGGTGCGCGCTTCGGCCTCGGCCATGGCCGCGAGCAACTCCTGCACCCGCCGGGCCCGCTGCGCGGGCGGCAGCGAAGAAGCCAGCCGCGACTGCGACTGCCGCGCACGCGCCAGCGCCTGTTCGGCTTCCTTCACCGCGGTCGCGGACGGCACGATCGCGCGCGCCTGCTGCAGCAGTGACTCGGCCGCGTCGAAATCGAAATCCGCCGCCTCGCGCGTGGCGCGCTTTGCGTACATCGCGGCCACCCGCTCGGCGCCCTGCAGGGCCGCCGGATCCGCCGCGGATACCTGCAGCACCAGGCGATACCCGGCCAACGCGTCGTCCAGGCGCTGGCGGCTCAGGTCGGCGTCTGCGCGCAGCCTGCGCTGCTCCACGGCGGCGGCCAGCCTGGCCTGCATCTCCGGCAGCCCCGCGTGGCCCGGATCGAAGCCACGCACCTGCTGCACCCGCTGCGCTGCCGGGGCCAGCTGGTCTCTGGCCAGCGCGGACTGGGCCTGCTGCAGCAGTTCCGACAGCGCGTCTTCGCGAAACTCCAGCGCCTGGGTGTGGTTGGGCTGCATCACCAGCACCCGCTGCAGCAGCGGCAGGGCGATTTCCAGCTCGCCCGCGGACTGGGCGCGGATGGCTTCGGCCATCAACTTTTCCGCGCCTTCGCGGGTGGATTCAGTGCCGCGCAGGCGACTGGCCATGGCCTCCACCTGCTGCCGTGGCGCCTGCAGTTCGCGGGCCAGGGCCAGGGCCGCGCGCGCCTGTTCCTGCTGGCCGGCTTCGATGTGCTTGCCGGCCTGTGCCAGCGCGGCGGCGGCCACGCGCACCAGACCCTGGCGGGCTTCGATACGGTCCGAGTCCAGCGCCTGCGCGGCCTCGAAACGCTGGCGCGCGCCGCTGCCGTCGGCGGCGCTGAGCTGACCGGCACGCAGGGCGGTTTCGGCATCATCCAGCATGCGCTGCACCCGGGTTTCCGGCCACAACAGGTTGGCCAACGGCGCACGCAGCAGGATCACGCCCAGCACCAGCACCGCTGCGACCAGCAGCGCCCATGGCCAGGCGCGACGCACGCGTGCTGCGGGTGGCGGCGAACGCCGCGCGTGGAATTCGACATGCTTCGCCCAATCGGCGCTGGGCTCGATCCGCTCGCCTGGCAGCTTGTCGGGGGGTGGCATCACCGCAACAGGATAGCGATTCAGCCTGAACGTCGCGCCTGCTCGACCCCGGGCAGCGCTTCCAGCTTGCCGAGCAGGGTGGAGAGCTGGCCGTAGTCGGCCACGCGCAGGCGCATGCGCAGCAGCGCGCGGCCGCTGTCGCGCAGGTTTTCACTCTGGATATCGGTCACGTGCGTGTCCTCCTGCGCGATCAGCGTAGTGATGTCCTTCAACAGTCCCTTGCGGTCCAGCGCCTTGATCTGCACGTCGACCTCGTAGCCGCCGCCGGCCACGCCCCACTCCACCGGCAGCACCCGCTGCGGACTGGACGCGGCCAGCCGCTGCATGGCCATGCAGTCGGCGCGATGCACGCTGACCCCGCGCCCGCGGGTCTGGTAGCCGGCAATCGGCTCGCCGGGCAGCGGCTGGCAGCAGCGTGAAATCTGCACCAGCAGGTTGCCCACGCCCTGCACGGTGAAGCGCGACTTGGCCGCGGCCGGTGCGCGCCTGGGCGGGCGCCGCAGCGGCGGCGCGGGTTCGCTGGCGGCGCGCTGCTCCTCGTGGATGGCGCGGCCGACCTGGCTGGGCCCCACGTCGCCCAGCGCCACCTGCACGTAGAGGTCATCGATGGAGTCGGCGCGAAACCTGCGCGCGATCGGCGCCAGGTCGGCGTGGTGCAGCCCCAGGCGCTTGAGTTCGCGCTCCAGCACCTCGCGACCGGCCTGCACGTTGCGGGTCTGGTCGAGCTTGTGGAACCAGGCGCGCACCTTGTCGCGTGCACGGCCGCTGGCCAGGAAAGCGTTGGAAGCAAGCAGCCAGTCGCGGCGCGGCTCGCCGGTCCTGGCGGTCATGATCTCCACCCGGTCGCCGCTGTGCAGCACGTAGTGCAGCGGCACGATGCGACCGTTGACCTTGGCCCCGCGCGTGCGGTGCCCGACCATGGTGTGCACGTGATAGGCGAAGTCCAGCACGGTGCCGCCGCGAGGCAGGTCGATGACCTCGCCCTTGGGGGTCAGCGTGTAGATGCGCTCTTCGGCCAGCTGCGCGCCCAGCTCGCCGGCCAGGCCCGCGCCTTCCTCGCGGCCGCCGTCGGCACCCTGCTCCAGCAGCTGTCGCATCCACGCGATCTTGCGGTCGAAGGCACGGTCGCCGCCCTTGCCTTCCTTGTAGCGCCAGTGCGCGGCCACGCCCAGTTCGGCCTGCGCGTGCATCTGGTGGGTGCGGATCTGGACCTCCACGGTGCGGCCTTCCGGGCCGATCACCGCGGTGTGCAGCGAGCGATAGTCGTTGGGCTTGGGGCGGGCGATGTAGTCATCGAATTCGCTGGGCACCGGCAGCCACAGCGCATGCACCACGCCCAGCGCCGCGTAGCAGGCGGCCACGTCATCCACCGCAACGCGTACCGCACGCAGGTCGTAGAGTTCATCCATCTCCACCTGCTTCTTCTGCATCTTCCGCCAGATGCTGAAGATATGCTTCGGGCGGCCGCTGATCTCGGCGCGGATCGCGTGTTCGGCCAGCGCGGCCTGCAGCGTGGACTTCACCGTTTCGATATAGCGCTCGCGGCCGGTGCGCTTTTCATCCAGCTGCTGGGCGACCTGGCGATAGGTGTCCGCCTCCAGGTACCTGAAGGCCAGGTCCTCCAGTTCCCACTTCAGCTGCCAGATGCCCAGCCGGTTGGCCAGCGGCGCGTGGATGTCGCGGGTCAGCTGCGCCAGCTGCCTGCGTTCGGCGGCCGGCAGGCGCGCGGCAACGCGCAGTTGCGCCAGCTGCCTGGCCAGCAGGATCGGAACCACGCGCAGATCGCGCACGATGGCCAGCAGCAGGCGCCGCAGGCCCTCCGGATTGGCGCCGTGTGCATCGGCAGCATGCAGCGCCCATACCTGCGCGGCCGCCTGCTGGCCTTCCACGAGGCCAACGATGCCCGGATAGGGCTTGAGCAGTGCCTGCAGCGGCGCACCCGCGCCCGCAGCTGCTGCCGCCAGCAGCGCGGCGGCCAGGGTTTCACCATCGGCCGAAAGTGAGCCAAGGATGTCCAGCAGATCGGCCTGCAGCGGCAGGTCTTCGGCCAGTCCCTGCTGCACGCCGGGCAGCTGCAGCGCCTGCACCAGCAGCGCGCGCAGCGACGCCTCCATGCCCGCCAGCGCAGGGTGGTCCAGCAGTTGTGCGGGGCTATTCGTGGACAGAGCCATGGGGCCGGCGCGGGAAAGGCGGATGCGTCTACACTACCCGGCAGCCTCCACCGGGAACAGCCATGACCAAGATCCACCTCAGCCTGTGCCTTGCGCTGCTGGCCTGCGCCACCCCGGGGCTGGCGCAGGAATCGCGTTCCGGCAGCTCCAGCGAAGCCCTGCAAACCGCGATGACCCCCGCCGAATTCAAGGCCTTGGGCCTGAACAAGCTCAGCGCCAGCGAGCTGGCCGCGCTCAATGGCTGGCTGCAGCGCAAGGTCAGCCAGCAAACCGCGGCCGCGGTCGCGGTGGCCAAGCAGTCGGCGCGCAAGGAAGTGGAGCAGGAAAACCGCGGCTTCTTCATTTTCGGCAGCGAGGAGCCCATCATCAGTTCCATCAAGGGCGAATTCACCGGTTTTTCCAAAGGGCGCCAGTACGTGCTGGCC
>JAJAZJ010000214.1 GCA_026785795.1 Pseudoxanthomonas sp. | reverse complement strand
GGCTGGCCCTCGAGGACGATCATGTCCGGGAAACCGTGAGCAACGTGGCCGTCTATTGTAGCGAAGCCGGCACGGGGCCGGCTTCGCAGGTTCGAACGATGCGCGGGCGCTGGCCGCCGCGCCCGTTACGCCCAGCTCAAGGAGTCGACGCGGCGGCGACCCTGGCTTTGGCCGCCAGCGCGTCCAGCGCCTGGCGCAGCTGCTGCGGCGGCACGTAGCCGCCCAGCTGGGTGCCGTCGGCTGCGTACACCGCAGGAGTGCCGGACACGCCCAGGCGCTGGCCCAGTTCGTACTGGCTTGCGACCGGGTTCTTGCACTCGCGGGCAGGCACCGGCTGGCCGGCCTTGGCATTGGTCAGTGCGAGCTCGCGATCCGCGGCGCACCACACCGAGGCCATGTCCCGGTAGTCCTTGCTGTCCAGGCCCATGCGCGGGAACGCCAGGTATTCCACGGTAATGCCCTGGTTGTTGTAGGCGGCGATGTCGGCGTGCAGCTTGCGGCAATAGCCGCATTCGACGTCGGTGAAGATGCTGACCGTGTGCACCGGGTTGGCGGCGGCAAACACGATGCGTTCGCCCACCGGCGAACTGCGCAGCAAACCGCTGCGGTAGCTGGACAGGGCGGCGCTGGATTCGGTCAGTTCGGATTTGCTGTCGATGTCGACCACGCTGCCCTGGATCAGGTATTTGCCGTCATCGCTCACGTAGACCAGCTGCCCGCCGACGATCACTTCACGGAAACCCGGCAGCGGCGCGCTGCCGATGTAGTCGATGCGAATGCCGGGATTGAGTTTTTGCAGGCCGGCGCGCACCTGCGCTTCCGGGCTGCCGGGCTTGGCCGTGACGGGCGCTTCGGTGCGGGCCGCCGCCGCAGCCGCTGGCGTGGTGCCGGCCGCCGGACTGGGCTGCGGTGCCTGGGCGCAGGCGTAGAGGCTGGCCGTGCCCAGCAGCGCGGCAATACAGTAGGTGAGCTTCATCGTGGGTCCTTGGAAAACAGGGCGGGCTGCGAGATGGCGATGGCGCATGGCCGGCCCGGGTCGCTTGATTTTCGCATATCCCGGCCGACCGCCTGGTTCACGCCTGCCCTGCCGTTCACCCTAGCCGCGCGGATGGTGCTTGCTGTGCAGCTGCTGCAGGTGTTCGCGGGCGACCAGGGTGTAGATCTGGGTGGTGGACAGCGAGCTGTGGCCCAGCAGCATCTGCAGGGCCCGCAGGTCGGCGCCGTGGTTCAGCAGGTGGGTGGCGAAACTGTGGCGCAGCCCGTGCGGGCTGACCTTGCATGGATCGATGCCGGCGGCGGCGGCATGGCGCTTGACCAGGGTCCAGAACTGCTGCCGCGTGGGGGCGGCGCGCTTACCGTCCAGGAACAGGGACGGCGGATTCGATTTGCCGGCCAGGCCGGGCCGGGCTTCGGCCAGGTAGCGCTCCAGCCAGTGCTGGGATTCTTCGCCCAGCGGCACCAGCCGCTCCTTGCTGCCCTTGCCGGTCACCCGCACCACGCCCTGGCGCAGGTTCAGCGCAGTGGCCGGCAGGTCCACCAGTTCGCTCACCCGCAGCCCGGCGGCATACATCAGCTCCAGCATCGCCCGATCACGCAGGCCCAAGGGGGTATCGATACGTGGCGCGGCCAGCAGTGCGTCGATTTCGCTCTCGGCCAGCGCCTTGGGCAGGGACCGGGGCAGCTTGGGGGGATCCAGCAGCGCGGTGGGATCATCGCCGCGCAGTCCGCGCCGCAGCAGGAACGCATAGCAGGCGCGCAGCGAAGAAAGCAGGCGTGCGTTGCTGCGCGCCGAGTAGCCCTGCTCGGTGCGCCAGCGCAGGTAGTCGAACAGCGCACTGCGATTGGCGCTGGCCAGCGCCCTTGCGGCGCCATCGTGCCGGCACCAGCGGGCAAAACCCTGCAGGTCGCGCCGGTAGCCGGACAAGGAAGACTTGGCCAGCCCATACTCGGCCCAGTAAGCGTCAAGAAAAGTCTCGATCAGCGCAAGGTCATCGGCGCTGGCCTGCGGCAGGGCCAGCGAACGCTGGCGCAGCTCCGCGGGGCTTGATGGATTCATGGGCAGAGCTTAGCCGGTCGTTGCCCGCTTGGCCCGATGCCGCGGATCAAGCGCGCCCTTTGCCGCGTCCGCAGATTCCAGAAGTGCGACGAGCCGCTATCCTGTTGCGATGGAAACACCCTCCCCTTCCGGCGCGAAAGCCCCCGCCCTGATCGGCTGGCGCGTGCTGGCGCTGCTGTACGACCTGTGGCCCGTACTCGCGCTGTGGATACTGCTGGGCGCGCTGTTCGTAGCGGGCTACGCCCTGGCCGGTCATGACCAGCGCGAAAATATTGCACCATTCAGCCTGCTGCAGATCCTGCTGTGGCTGGCCTGCTGGGCGGTGACCGGCGCATACGCGGTACTCAGCTGGCGTCGCGGCGGCCAGACCCTGGGCATGCGGCCCTGGCGGCTGAAGGTGGTGGCCGCAGACCACCAGCGCCCGGGATGGGCTGCGTTGTGCTTGCGCTATGCGGTGGCCACGTTGTCCTCGCTGCTGCTGGGGCTGGGGTTCTGGTGGGCGTGGGTGGACCGGGAAGGGCTGACGTGGCATGACCGCGTCAGCGGGACGAGGATGATCCGGATGGCGAAGGGCACCTGACGTCTGGTCTGCTGGCCCGCTGCGGCGCGTTCTAGTTTACGGATCACCGATAGCTATGGTGGCGCGGCGCGGCGTGGGGGATGCGGATGGCGAAGGGTGCTTGACGTCTGGTCTGCTGGCGCGCTGCGGCGCGTTCTAATTTACGGATCACCGATAGCTATGGTGGCGCGGCGAGGCGCGGGGGATGCGGATGGCAAAGGGCGCTTGACGTCTGGTCTGCCGGCGCGCTGCGGCGCGTTCTAATTTACGGATCACCAATAGCTATGGTGGCGCGGCGCGGCGCGGCGCGGCTAGGTGCTGCGCCGGTTGAACAGCCAGGCCGAGACCGCCAGCATCACCAGCGGTGGCAACAGGTAGGCGATCCAGAAGTCGAACTTGAAGGCGCCCGCCAGGCGGCTGAAAGTCAGCTGCAGCATCC
>JAJAZJ010000213.1 GCA_026785795.1 Pseudoxanthomonas sp. | reverse complement strand
GGCCAGCCGGTCAGCGTGCTGGTCCGGGTGCAGAGCGAAAGCTCCATGCAGGTGCCGCTGAAACTGTATTCCCCGGCCGCGTTCATCCGGCAGTCGGGCGACGCCCAATTCGCCATCGGCCTGTACTACGGCATCCTGCTTGCGTTATTCATCTACAACCTGGTCCTGTGGCTGACCCTGCGTGACCCCGGCTATTTCTGGTACCTGTTCCACATCACCGCTTTCGGCCTGGTGCTGTTCACCCTGAACGGGCTGGGCTTCGAGTACCTGTGGCCGAACTCTGCATGGATGGCGGACCATGCCGTGCCACTGTCGATCTGCCTTGCGCTGATTGGGATGCAGCAGTTCGCGCGCGTTTTCCTGGAATTGCGCCAGCGATGGCCGTTCGGCGACAAGGTAGCCCTGTGCATCATCCTGTTCTTCATGCTGCTTGGCATTGCCGCGGTGGTGCTGCCGTACCACCTGGTCGTCCCTGTTGCCTCTGCGGCTGTGTTCCCCAGCATCTGCTGGATCCTGGTGGAGACGGTGGTCGTGCTGCGCAGGGGCTACAAGCCCGCGCGCCTGTTCCTGCTCGCGTGGTTCCTGTTCCTGCTGGGCACCGGCATGTTTGCGGCCGTGGCCTTCAACCTGCTGCCCAAGAATTTCGTCACCGAGTACGGCGTGCAGATAGGCTCGGCGCTGGAAATGCTGCTGCTTTCGGTGGCGCTGGGCTACCGCTATGCCGCGCTGCGCAACGAGAACGAGCGCATCGTGCGCGAAGCCCGCGACCAGCTGGAGCACAAGGTCGAGCTGCGGACGTCCGAACTGCGCAATGCACTGGGACAGCTTGAGTCGGCGCACGCACGACTGAGTGAGTTCAGCCGCCACGATGGTCTCACCGACCTGTACAACCGCACTCATTTCCGCGAAGCGTTTGATCGCCTGTTGGCCGAGGCACGCCACAGCAACCGGCCGATCTCGCTGTTGATGATCGACCTGGACCACTTCAAGCGCATCAATGACCAGCATGGTCACCTGGTGGGCGACGACTGCCTGCGCTGGACAGCGAACACCATGGCCGTGGTGCTTGCGCCGCATGGCGCGCTGCTGGCGCGCTTTGGCGGCGAGGAATTCATCGCCGCCCTGCCCGGCATGGACCTGGCCCAGGCCAGGGTCGTCGCCGAGGAGCTACGGCAGGGGCTGCGCCACAGCCCATGCCACAGCGGCAACCTGGTCATTCCCATTTCCGCCAGCATCGGCGTGCACTCGGTCGACCTGTCGGCCAAGGACAGCATGGAGTACGCGATGCAGGTCGCCGACCAGGCTCTGTACACGGCCAAGGCCGACGGGCGCGACTGCGTGCGGACGCTGTGAGTTTCCGGCTCTGGGTTTCGCCGCGGGCCTCAGGGCGACAGGGCGTGTCGGGCGGCAGCCAGCAGTTTCCCGGACTCCACCAACCTGACGACGGTGGCGACTTCACCATCCATCGCACGGTCGCGATCGAGGAATGGAATTTTCTCACGCAACGCCGCATGCGCTGCGGCCACTGCGTGCCCGGGATGGAACTCCGCGGAACGCGCCAGCTCCGAACGCAGTCCCTCCACTCCTTCCAGGAACCGGGGATCCACTCCCGCCGCCGCACCGCCCTGCACCTTGGCCGCAAACGCCACGGCGTCGGCTCGCGCGGCAAGATCCCGCGCCGCGTTGATCATGTCGCGACGCAGGTCCAACGCCTGGGCCGCGGTGTAGAGCTCCAGGGCCAGGACCTTGCCCAGGTCGGCGGACATCGCCAGCACCTGGCGCGCCTCGTTGGCGCCCATCGAAACGTGATCTTCGGCGTTGGCGCTGGTGGGAATGGAGAACACCGAGGCCGGATGGGCGCGGCTGGCCAGGTCGTTGACGATCGCCGCCGCCGTGTATTGCACGATCATGTGCCCCGACTCGGTGCCGTCCTCGTTGCCAATCAGGAATGCCGGCAGACCATCGTTGGTGGCCGGATCGACCAGCTTGTTGAGCCGACGCTCGCTGATCGAGGCCAGCACCGGGATGGACGCCTTCACATAGCTCATCGCCAGCGCCAGCGGCATGCCGTGGAAGTGCCCGGCGGAGATCACCTGCTCTTCCACGTGCGCCGCATCGGTCCTGTCGGGGAATACCAGCGGATTGTCGGTCACTGAATTGAGCTCTATCTCCAGCACGCGCTTGGCCTGCGCCAGCGCGTCACGCACCGCGCCGTGCACCTGCGGCACGCAGCGCAGGGAATAGCTGTCCTGCGGCTGGTGCTTCTTGCCGCCCAGGAACGGCCGGAAGCGCCGGTAGAACTTCTCGCGCCCGTGTCGCTGGTCGCTGGGCACCCAGTCCCAGCCAATGTCGAAACGCAGCTGCTGCGACTCCGGCCAGCCCATGTCGGGCACGTTCCAGCTGTGCGGCAGCCACGGGCGGAATTTCGGCACCAGGTGGTAGGCGATGTCTGCAAGGGTCGAACCGGCCAGCAGTTCGCGCAGGCGCCCGGCTACATGCACCTGGCCTGGATGCGGGCGCAACGTGTGCACCTCTTCGGCGAAGGCCCCCAGGCGTCCCGCGAACGCATCGATGGTCATGGCAGCCGCAAGATCAGCGGTATCCAGCAGGGCGTCCAGCCTGTGCACGGCCAGCACGCCCATGGCCAGCATCTGCGCGGTACCGTTGTTGAGCGCCAGCCCTTCCTTGTAGGAAAGCGTCACGGGCGTCAGCCCAGCGCGCTGCAGTGCCTGTGCGCCCGGCATGCGTTCACCCTGGTGGAAGGCTTCGCCACCGCCCAGCAGGACCAGCGCCAGGTGCGACAGCGGCGCCAGGTCACCAGAGGCGCCCACCGAACCCAGTTCCGGCACCACCGGCACGATGCCCGCGTTGAGCATCGCGGTCAGTGCTTCCAGGGTCTGTACGCGGATGCCGGAATGTCCGCGCAGCAGGGTGTTGATGCGGATGCCGAGCATGGCGCGCACTACTTCCTGCGCCATTGGCGGGCCAACGCACACCGCGTGGGTGATGATGAGGTTGTGCTGCAGCTCCTCATGCAGTGAGCGGCCGGACTTCACCGCACCGGGCAGCTCGTCGCGCAGCGGATGGGCGCCCAGCAGCTTGTCCGCATTGCTGCCGAATCCGGTGGAAACGCCGTAGATGGGCTCTTCGCGGCGCACCTGATCGGCGAGGAAATCAGCAGCGCGCGCGACCGCCTTCAGTGCCTGCGGGTCCAGACCTGCGCTGGCGCCATAGGCAATTTCCACCAGCTGGTCGCGGGTCAGTGACTGTCCGTCGAGATTGATGGGCTTCATCCGGTGCTCCTGTCTCAGCGGCCTGCCAGGGCGCGGGTCTGCTCCAGCTCCACGCGCAAGGTGGAGGCCAGCTGCTCGCGGGTGACCTCGAACTGCTGCTCGCGGGCCAGATCCTTCACTGTAACCACGCCGCGCGCCAGTTCATCCTCGCCTGCAAGCACCACGAAGCGGATGCCGGCACGCGAGGCGTATTGGAACTGCTTGCCCAGTTTCTTCGGCTCCATCTGCACTTCGGTGTTGATACCGCCTGCACGCAGGCGCCGGGCGATGTCCAGCGACTCGGTCAGCTGGTTGTCTTCCATCAGCGCCACCATGGCCTGCACCGAGCTTTCATCCACGCCCGCGACCAGCCCGGCCTCGCGCAGCTGCCAGAACAGGCGGGTCAGGCCGATGGAAATGCCGACACCGGGCAGCTTGGATTTGGTGTAGTGGCTGGCCAGGTCGTCGTAGCGTCCGCCCGAACAGATCGACCCGATCTGCCGGTAGCCATCCAGCATGGTTTCGTACACGGTGCCGGTGTAGTAATCCAGACCGCGCGCAATGGAGAAATTCAGGCGGTAGTCGCTTTCCGGCACCCCCAACGCATGCACCAGCTGCAGCACTTCGCGCAGTTCGCCAACGCCCTGGTTGAAGGTGTCGCTGCCCTGCCCCAGCGCGTCCAGCCGCGCCAGCGCATCGGCATGACTGCTGGAACGCACGGCCACGAAATCCAGGATCTTCTGCACCGTGTCCTGCGACAGCCCGAAGCCTGCACCGGTCAGCGTCTCGCGCACGTCGTCCGCGCCGCGCTTGTCCAGCTTGTCCACCTCGCGCAGCACGTCCATCTGCCGGCTGCCTTCGGCCACGCCCAGGCCTTCGAAGAAACCGCGCATCAGCTTGCGGTTGTTCAGCTGCACGGTGAAATCGCCGATGCCCAACTCGGAGAACACGGCGTGGATCACGGCCAATATCTCGGCGTCGAAACGGATACTCAGGGTGTCTTTTCCTACCACGTCGATGTCGCACTGGTAGAACTCGCGGAAGCGGCCACGCTGGGCGCGCTCACCGCGGTAGACGCGCTGGATCTGGTAGCGGCGGAACGGGAAGGCCAGCTCGTGCTCGTGTTCGGCCACGTACCGGGCCAGCGGCACGGTCAGGTCGAAACGCAGGGCCAGTTCGGGCAGACCCTGGTTTTCCTTCTGCAGCGCGCCGGTGGACTGGGCGAAATACACCTGGCGCTCGGTCTCGCCGCCCGACTTGGTCAGCAGCACCTCCGACAGCTCGAACACCGGCGTTTCCACCGGCAGGAAGCCAAAGCGCTCGTAGTTGCGGCGGATCGTGTCCAGCATGCGCTGGAAGGCGATCTGGTCGCGGGGCAACAGTTCCATGACCCCTGGCGGCGTGCGCGGCTTGATCAAGCGAAAGGCTCCCGGGTGTCGGCCAGTGATGGCTCTGGTGGTCTGGCGGCTATTTTAAGGCTGAACGCCCAGCCTCGCCCGGAAATCGTGGATTGCTTGCCCCAGCACCGGCCAAATGAATACAATAGCGGGCTTAATCGGGGTGTAGCTCAGTCTGGTAGAGCGCTACGTTCGGGACGTAGAGGTCGCAGGTTCGAATCCTGTCTCCCCGACCAGGAAGATCATTGAACCGGCCAAGTGCCGGTTTTTTGTCGCCCTCACGGCAGGCTGCGGACCTGTCAGCGGCATGGCCATAACCCAGGGCACACTGCGGCAGCCTCGACCCTATGGCGCAGCCTGCACCTGCGGGCACGACAGCGCCCAGCGTTCGCGCAGCTGGGCCAGGCGCAGGTCTGCCGCCCCGCCTGCCGAGACCCGCGCCGCCAGGCTAATTTCCGGGGATCGCCCGGCGCCAGCGCTGTCGATCGCGGCCGCCGCGGCCCGGTACGCGTCACGGAACGGCACGCCTGCGGCCGCCTGCTCGACTGCGACATCGGTCGCGTACATGCCGGGATCCATCGCCGCACGCATCCGTCCTTCGCGCCACTGCAGATTGGCCAGCAGGTCCGGCAACAGTTCCAGCGCAGCCAAGCCACGCCCGAACCCGTGCACGATCGCACCCTTGCTGGCCTGCAGGTCGCGATGGTAGCCGGACGGCAGCGACAGCAGCTGCTCGATCTCGGTGCGTGCCGCGGCCACGCTGGCGTGGCTTGCGCGCATCAGCTCGATCACGTCCGGGTTGCGCGTGTTGGGCATGATCGAGCTGCCGGTGGTGTACTGCGCCGGCAGCGAGACAAAACCGAACTCGGCGCTGGTGAACAGAGACAGGTCCCACGCCAGCCGGCGCAGGTCGAGGGTGGCGCTGCCCAGTGCCTCGAGTGCGGCCATCTCGAACTTGCCGCGCGAAAGCTGGGCATAGACGGGGCTGACCTGCAGCCGTGCGAAGCCAAGCGCCTGGGTGGTGTGGTCGCGATCCAGCGGCAGGTTGACGCCATAGCCGGCTGCCGTTCCCAGTGGATTGGCGTCGATCAGCTGCAGCGTGTCGTTGGCGCGAATGGCGTTGTCGATAAAGGCCTCCGCCCAGCCCGCCCACCACATACCTGCGGAAGAAACGACGGCCCGCTGCAGATGCGTGTATCCCGGCAGCGGCAGGTCTCTTTCCGCTTCGGCCCGGTCCAGCGCAACCTTGGCGATCGCACCGCTCAATGCGGCCAGGTGCGCCAGCTTCTGCTTCAGCCACAGGCGCGTGGCAACCAGGATCTGGGCGTTGCGGCTGCGGCCGGTGTGGATCTTGCGGCCGGCGTCGCCCAGGCGTTCGGTCAGGCGCGATT
>JAJAZJ010000212.1 GCA_026785795.1 Pseudoxanthomonas sp. | reverse complement strand
TGACGGCTTTCTTTGGCGCTGCCTTCTTTGCCGTCTTCTTCACGGCTTTCTTCGGCGCGGCTTTCCTGGTCGCCTTCTTGGCTGCTTTCTTGGCTACTGGCTTCTTGGCCGCTGCCTTCTTGACGGGCTTCTTCTTGGCCGGCTTCTTGCCGGTGATCTTCCTGGTCAGTGCGGCGGCTTCGGCCTTGGCGCTGGTGCTGGTGGCGGTGAGCGACTTCTTGGCCTTGTTGGTGGTCTTCTTGACCGCCTTGGTCGCCTTGTCGGTGGTTTTCTTCACCGCCTTGCTTGCCTTCTTGGTGCGCTTGGCCACCGCCTTCCTGGCCTTGGCATAATCGGCCTTCACCGTTTTCTGCGCCTTCTTGGCCACTTTCCTGGCCTTGTCCACTGCGCCACTGGCGCTGGCGGCGATGGCGCTGCCGATGCTGCTGGCGGTTTCTTTCACGCTTTCTGCAGCGCCCGTCAGGGTCGCCACCACACCGTTTCCGTTGCTCATGTTGATGCCCTCCTGGGGCCGTGGGTTGGGTACGAGGGCGATGCTATACCCGTTGCGGTGCTGTGTGCAGTAACTGGGAGAATGGTGTGATCGTGTACCTGCCGCTTCCCCGCTCACGGCGCCCATGGAGTGTGCGGGGCTGGGAGGGGTGGGATGGAAGCCATGCTGCGTTCGATACATTGGATTGCGGTTGGATTTCGCGGGCGTCTGCCCTCATCCGCCCTTTGGGCACCTTCCCCCGCTGGCGGGGGAAGGGGTCTTGCCGTGTTTTTTCCTAGAACTTGCCGTAGTAGCCTTCTTTGAGAGCGTCGAACAGGTTGGCGGCGCTGTGCAGCTCGCCGTCGTACTCGATCTGCTCGTTGCCCTTGACCTCGACCACGCTGCCGTCTTCCAGCTCGAAGCGGTAGGTGGTGTTTTCCAGGTCGGCTTCCTTGACCAGCACGCCCTGGAAGGCGGCCGGGTTGAAGCGGAACGTGGTGCAGCCCTTCAGGCCCTGCTGGTGGGCGTAGCGGTAGATGTCCTTGAACGCCTCGTACGGGTAGTCGGTGGGCACGTTGGCGGTCTTGGAGATGGAGCTGTCCACCCACTTCTGCGCGGCGGCCTGCACGTCCACGTGCTCCTTGGGGTGGATGTCGTCGGCGCTGATGAAGTAATCGGGCAGCTTGCTGTCGGCGTCCTCGGCGTAGGGCATGGCGCCCGGGTTGACCAGGTGGCGGTAGGCCAGCAGCTCGTAGGAGAACACGTCCACCTTTTCCTTGGACTTCTTGCCTTCGCGGATCACGTTGCGGCTGTAATGGTGGGCGAAGGACGGCTCGATGCCGTTGCTGGCGTTGTTGGCCAGGCTCAGCGAGATGGTGCCGGTGGGGGCGATGGAGCTGTGGTGGGTGAAGCGGCTGCCGATTTCGGCCAGCTCGTCCACCAGCTCCGGGGCCACCGTGGCCACGCGCTGCATGTAGCGGCTGTACTTGGCGTGCAGCACCTTGCCCGGGATCTGCTGGCCCACGCGCCAGCCGTCGCGGTCCATTTCCGGGCGCTGGCGGAGCATGGCCGGGGTGACCTCGAAGCGCTCCTCCATGATCGGGGCCGCGCCCTTCTCCTTGGCCAGGGCCAGGCCCATTTCCCAGCCGGCCACGGCCATGTCGCGGGCGATAGACTCGGTGAACTCGTAGGACTCGGGGCTGCCGTACTTCATCTGCAGCATGGTCAGGGTGCTGCCCAGGCCCAGGAAGCCCATGCCGTGGCGGCGCTTGCGCAGGATCTCGTCGCGCTGCTGCTGCAGCGGCAGGCCGTTGACTTCGACCACGTTGTCCAGCATGCGGGTGAACACGCGCACCACTTCCTTGTATTCCTCCCAGTCAAAGGTGGCCCGGTCGGTAAAGGGGTTGTGCACGAAGGTGGTCAGGTTGACCGAGCCCAGCAGGCAGGCGCCGTAGGGCGGCAGCGGCTGCTCGCCGCAGGGGTTGGTGGCGCGGATGTTTTCGCACCACCAGTTGTTGTTCATCTCGTTGACGCGGTCGATCAGGATGAAGCCCGGCTCGGCGTAGTCGTAGGTGGACACCATGATCATGTCCCACAGGTGGCGGGCGCGGATGTGGCCATAGACCTTGCACGCCACCAGGCCGTCGTCGCGGCTGACGTAGTTCTTGTGCGTGGGCCATTCGCGCCAGATCACCTCGGACTCGTCGTCCAGGTTGACCTCGTGCTGCTCCTTGGCGTTGACCGGGAACAGCAGCGGCCAGTCGGCGTCGTTGTCCACGGCCTGCATGAAGCCGTCGGTGATCAGCAGCGACAGGTTGAACTGACGCAGGCGCCCGTCCTCGCGCTTGGCGCGGATGAAGTCCTTGGCGTCGGGGTGGGACACGTCGAAGGTGCCCATCTGCGCGCCGCGGCGGCCGCCGGCGCTGGACACGGTGAAGCACATCTTGTCGTAGATATCCATGAACGACATGGGTCCGCTGGTGTACGCGCCGGCGCCGGCCACGAACGCGCCCTTGGGCCGCAGGGTGCTGAATTCATAGCCGATGCCGCAGCCGGCCTTGAGGGTCAGGCCAGCCTCGTGGACCTTGTCCAGGATGCCGTCCATCGAGTCCTCGACGGTGCCGGACACGGTGCAGTTGATGGTGCTGGTGGCCGGCTTGTGTTCCTGCGCGCCGGCGTTGCTGGTGATGCGGCCGGCGGGAATGGCCCCGCGGCGCAGCGCCCAGACGAAGCGCTCGTTCCAGTAGGCGCGCTTCTCGGCGCTGGGCTCGGCGTCGGCCAGAGCGCGGGCCACGCGCTGGTAGGTGGCGTCGATATCGGCGTCCAGGGCGTGGCCCTGCTTGGTCTTCAGCCGGTATTTCTTGTCCCAGATGTCTTGCGAGGCTGGCTGCATGGGTACCGCAGACCCTGCCGCTTCTTCGTTGTTGACCGCCTCAAGGCGCACCGTACTCATGTTGTGTTGCTCTCCCTGTGTGTTGCCGTGCTGGTGGTTGTTATTGGCCCGCCCGGTCATGCCGTGCGGTGCGTGCGGAGGGCGGGGGCAGGGGGACAGCGACGGCGGCCGGGAAGCGCGTGGAACACGCCTCGCGACGGCCCGCAAAAGTGTGATGCTGGACCTGTAAACCCACTGTCATCCCTGTATTTCATGCGTTTTCCCCAAAACGCAGGCTCCCAAGAAAACCCCACTGCTTGGGCCTGTTCCACGCAAGACCGCTATATCTAGTGGCTGATGCGAGGATTGCACGCTACGCCGGCCAACCCGGCCTGTCAACGGCCATGGCCGGTTTTTTTCGACCCCGTTGCGGTCCCGGCCGGCCTTCCGT
The DNA here is from genome assembly GCA_026785795.1 of Pseudoxanthomonas sp. Taxonomy (GTDB): domain Bacteria; phylum Pseudomonadota; class Gammaproteobacteria; order Xanthomonadales; family Xanthomonadaceae; genus Pseudoxanthomonas_A. Next base: position 324 of record JAJAZJ010000212.1, on the reverse strand, counting down.
CGCCCGGCGGCGCTGACTTCATTGCGGGTTTATCCTCGCCTGCGCACACTTGGGCCTGTTCATATTCACCGTGGGTCATGAGCGCGTCCCGCCCGGGCCCGGTGTGGCCCTGCCCCCTGCCCCGAGCCCGACCGCCATGCGCCCGCTGCCGACCCTGCTTGCCCTGACCGCCGCCGCTGCCTTCGGCGGCTTTGCCGCCACTGCGGTGCAGGACTTTCCTGCTCCGCTGCTAGGGTCCATCGAACCCTGGCACCTCATCGCCAATGAAGCCAACATCATCAATTGTCAGTATAACAGCGGATCCAACGGCACCCTCTTCCAAGG
>JAJAZJ010000211.1 GCA_026785795.1 Pseudoxanthomonas sp. | reverse complement strand
GCTTCGAACTGGCGCCGCTGGCTGAAGCCGTGCGTCGAGGGGATGCGGATACGGTACTGGCCCTGCTGCGCGACGACTCGCTGCAGGGCGTGCATTTCCACGCGGGCGGGCTGGACCCACTGCAGCACGACACATCACGCCTGCTCGCGCATTGGCGCGGGCTGGCCGACGCCTCCGATCCTGTCGAGGCGCTGGCCCGCGCCGGCCAGCTGCGCCTGCTGGCCGCCCTGCGTGAAGGTCCGCAGGGCGCGCGCGGCCTGAACGCGCGCATCGAATCGCTGCTGGGTGGCCGCCGCCCGAGCGCTCAGCGTGGATCCGCAATGGCGGGGTACTTCCACGGCCGACTGCTGCTGGTCACCGAAAACAGCGCCCGCCACCGCCTGTTCAACGGCGACGTCGGCGTATGCCTGCGTGATCCGTCCGGCGCCGTGCTGGCCTGGTTTATGGGCGGCGGCGATGCGCGCGCCTTCCATCCGTCTACCCTGCCCGCTCACGAGAGCGCATTTGCCATGACCGTGCACAAGTCGCAGGGCTCCGAGTTCGACGAGGTGTGGCTGCAGCTGCCCGCGCACGATAGCCGCGTGCTGTCGCGGGAGCTGCTCTACACCGGGCTGACCCGGGCACGCAGGCAGGTGCATCTTTTTGCCAGCGACGACGTATTGCGTACTCTGCTTGCACGCAAGGCAGAGCGCGTCACCGGGCTGACTGCCCGGCTGACCTGATGCGCTACCATCCACGAGCCCGTCCGGTGAAAGCCAGCCCATGAGCAAGTCAACGAAGAAGCCTTCCCGTCCCGCCACTACGCCGGGCGTAAGTCGCACGCAGGCTGAAGACGCGGTGCGCACGCTGCTGGCCTGGGCCGGTGAGGATCCCACCCGCGAAGGCCTGCTGGATACGCCCAAGCGCGTGGTGGAGGCCTACGGCGACTGGTACAGCGGCTACCACGAAGACCCGCGCGAATACCTGGAGCGCACCTTCAAGGAGGTGGCCGGCTACGACGAGATGATCGTGCTGCGCGACATCGAGTTCGAAAGCCACTGCGAACACCACATGGCCCCGATCATCGGCAAGGCCCACGTGGGCTACCTGCCCGACGGCAAGGTTGTCGGCATCAGCAAGCTGGCCCGGGTGGTGGAAACCTACGCACGCCGCCTCCAGGTGCAGGAGAAAATGACCGCGCAGATTGCACAGTGCATCCAGGAAGTGCTGCAGCCGCTGGGTGTGGCGGTGGTGGTGGAAGGCGCGCATGAGTGCATGACCACGCGCGGCATCCACAAGCGCGGCGTGAGCATGGTGACCAGCAAGATGCTGGGCAGTTTCCGCGAGGATGCGCGCACCCGCGCCGAGTTCCTGCGTTTGATCCAGGTCAACAGCGGCGGGCGTTGAGCGTGCGGGCGGGGGCTCCCTGCCCCTGCAACCCCGGGCGTGCGTACGCAGGGTGCTGCCAGCCGCTGAATGCAGGCGGTACCGCGCCCGATGCCGAGGCGCTGATGCGTGCGCGCTACAGCGCCTATGTGCTGGGGCTGGACGACTACCTCCAGCACAGCTGGCACCCGAGCACGCGCCCGCCGCGATCCATCGAAACGCAAGTGTCCGGCGAAGGCATCCGCTGGCTTGGGCTGCAGGTCCTGCAGCATCAGTCCACCGGGTCGGCAGCGGCGGAGGTGGAGTTCGTCGCACGCTACCGGATGGGCGGTGGTACGGCCGTGCGCCTGCATGAACGCAGCCGCTTCGTGCAGGAGCAAGGGGCATGGTTTTACCTGGATGGCCAACACCTGGGCTAGCCCGGCTGGTGCAGCGGCAAACCCGCTAAACTGCGCCACCCCCGACTGCCTGCGACTGCGTGAACCCCCACCCACCCCCACCCCGGGTTCGCAGCGCCGCACTCGTCTTCATCTTCATCACCGTGCTGATCGACGTGCTGTCGTTCGGGCTGATCATCCCGGTGCTGCCACACCTGGTGCAGGGCTTCGTGGGCGGCAGCATTGCCGAGGCGGCGATCTGGGTGGGCATCTTCGGAACGACCTTCGCCGCAGTGCAGTTCGTGAGCGCACCGATACAGGGCGCGCTGTCCGATCGCTATGGGCGGCGACCGGTGATCCTGCTGTCATGCCTGGGGCTGGGGCTGGACTTCATCTTCATGGCCTTGGCCAACTCGCTGCCCTGGCTGATGGTGGGGCGGATCATCTCCGGGGTCGCCTCGGCCAGCTTCACCACCGCCAATGCCTACATCGCTGATATCACCGCACCGGAGAAGCGCGCCCGCGCGTTCGGCATGATCGGTGCTGCGTTTGGTTTGGGCTTCATCATCGGGCCGCTGCTGGGTGGCCTGCTAGGTGACATCAACCTGCGCCTGCCGTTCTGGTTTGCAGCCGGGCTGGCGCTGCTCAACTTCCTGTACGGCTGGTTCGTGCTGCCCGAATCACTGCCGCCGGAGAAGCGCACCAAGCGTTTTGACTGGCGGCACGCCAACCCGTTCGGTTCGCTGATGCTGCTCAGGCGCTATCCGCAGGTGTTTGGCCTGGCAGGGGTCGTGCTGCTGGCCAACCTGGCCCACTACATCTATCCCAGTATCTTCGTGCTGTTCGCCGACTACCGTTTCCAGTGGGGGCCGAAGGAAGTCAGCTGGGTGCTGGCCACGGTCGGCGTGTTCAGCGTGATCGTGCAGGGCGGCTTGATCGGCCCGCTGGTCAAGCGCTTTGGCGAACGCCGCGCCCTGCTGTTCGGGCTGGGCTGCGGCGTCACCGGCTTCGTGATCTATGGTTTCGCCGGCACCGGCTGGGTGTTCCTGCTGGGCATCCCGATCAGCGCCATGTGGGGGCTGGCCGGACCGGCGACGCAGGCGTTGATCACCCGCCAGGTGGACGCACAGGTGCAGGGCCGTATCCAAGGCGCACTGATGAGCCTGGTCAGCCTGGCCGGCATCTTCGGCCCCATGCTGTTTACCGGCACCTTCGCCTGGTTCATTGGCGAAAACGCCCCGGCGCACTTGCCGGGCGCGCCTTGGCTGCTCGCCGCGGCACTGCTGTTCGTCGCCTGGCTGGTGGGCTGGCGCTTTGCGCGCCAGCGCTGAACGACTGGTTTGATCCGTCTCACTGCTCCGCGGTGGGTAAACCCCCACCGCGGCGCAGGCTTGTGATGAATCAGCCGCCCAGGCGCAGGGTACGCAAATGGCGTACGCGGAACTGGGCCAGGATGCTGATGACCGCGAACACTAGGAACACCGCCACCGTCTGCGTAGTCACCGGCATCAGGCCGCTGTAGGCGCCGGTGATGCCGAACAGCCTGGCCGTGCCGGTCACCGTTACGTAGGCGCCGGCGATGGCCGAGGCGCAGATCGTGAGCGCCCCGCCGAGCTTGTGGCCAAACACCGCGCCGGCGACCGCTGCACCCAGGCCGATCTGGACGCCGATCCATGCGTTGCTGAAAGGCAGCATCGAGGCGACCAGCAGGCCGATTACCAGGCCGAGCATCGCGCCGGCGGCACAGAGCGTGATCTTGACCAGCGAATACAGCGTCAGTCCTGCGACCGCGCCCAATACGGCGGCAATCATCACCTGCACCGCCTGGCCGGGTGCGTTATCACCGAGCCATGACAGGCCGATCAGGGTCAGGGTAAAGCCGAGCCAGAATCCCGCGAACGCCAGTACGAAGCGGAACAGGGTGGCGCCGTAGACCAGAATCACCGCACCGCACACCAGGGTGATGAAACCGAGCAAGCAGTTGTAGTCCACCACGTTAGCCCCTAGGTCGAATCCGTCCGCACACCTGCACCGGCAACGGCACCGGCCTAAGTCAGGTGTCCCAGCGGCAGGGCACGGGTCTGCTTGACCGTGCGCAGCACGAAACTGGAGTTCACGTCGGCCACGCCAGTGGCGTTGATCAGCTTGTCCAGCAGGAAGCGGGAGAAGTGCTCAAGGTCCTGCACCACCACCTGCAGCAGGTAGTCCATGTCCCCGGTCAG
>JAJAZJ010000210.1 GCA_026785795.1 Pseudoxanthomonas sp. | reverse complement strand
TACCCCCGGCAACGCCCGTCCGTCCACGCGACTGGCCACTGTTTCACCGCTGGGACAGTACGATGCTTTGGCCGGTATTCAGCCGATTGCATGCTATTCTCGCGCCCCGTTTGACCCAATTCGCCCACCCCGCCACATGACCCAGCAGCGCACCCTGAAGAATGTGATCCGCGCCACGGGCGTGGGCTTGCACAGTGGGGAAAAGGTCTACATGACCCTGCGGCCTGCGCCGGTGGACACCGGCATCGTGTTCCGCCGGGTCGACCTGCAGCCGGCGGTGGAAATCCCGGCCAGCGCCGAGCTGGTCAGCGAAACCACCCTGTGCACCGGCCTGAGCAACGACGGCGCCAAGGTCATGACCGTGGAGCACCTGATGTCGGCCATGGCCGGCCTGGGCGTGGACAACGCCTACGTGGAGCTGTCTTCGGCCGAGCTTCCCATCATGGATGGTTCGGCCGGGCCGTTCGTGTTCCTGATCCAGTCCGCAGGCGTGGTGGACCAGGCTGCACCCAAGCGGTTCATGCGCATCCTGCATCCGGTGGAGGTGCGCGATGGCGACAAGATCGCACGCTTCTTGCCGCACGACGGTTTCCGGGTCAGTTTCACGGTCGAGTTCGACCACCCCATGATCCCCGCCGCCCAGTCGCACGCCAGCATCGATTTCTCCACCGCGGCCTATACCAAGGAAGTCTCGCGCGCTCGCACCTTCGGCTTCATGCGCGACCTGGAATATATGCGCGAGCGCAACCTGGGCCTGGGTGGCTCGATGGACAACGCCATCGTGCTGGACGAATTCCGCGTGCTCAACGACGACGGCCTGCGCTATGCCGACGAGTTCGTGCGCCACAAGATCCTGGACGCGATCGGCGACCTGTACCTGGCCGGGCATCCCATCCTGGGTGCCTACGAGGGCTTCAAGTCGGGCCATGCGCTCAACAACAAGCTGGTGCGTGCCCTGCTGGCGGACCGCACCGCCTGGGAAGAAGTGACCTACGAGACCGCCGCCCATCCGGCGCCGGTGGCCTATGCCAGCCCGAATACGGTGCTGGCAATCTGAGCCCGACGTAGCCCCGGCTTCAGGTTTCACGTTCTGTGAACACGGCGACGCCAGGCGGCCAGAAATCACATATTTTTAACTATTTGCTAACTATTTGGCTATCCATCGTGGGTACCATGCTTCAGCCCGCGTGCGCCGGATTCAGCTTTTACCCCGCTGGCGCGGGTTTTTGAGGACTGGGACCCAGGTCCCCGACGGCATCCGCGCAGGTGGAACCGTCCAGGGAAAGCAAGGCGGCCTTCAGCGCAGCGCGGGAGGCCTCGGACATGGGCTTGACCGGTTGGCCTGCCGCGTTTCGGGGCAGAGTGGGTGCAGCAGCAGTTTTTGCAACCACTTCGGTGGCTTCAAGCCCGACGGACCGGGCCACGTTGATCAGTTCGGGGGCGGCAAGCCGCAGTTTGGCGTGCCACACCGGGGAATCGACAATAAAAACGAGTTTTCCGCCCACCACGTTCCCCAGTCGGCAATGAGGGGACAGGGCAGGCGGCAAGCAGGGGCGTAGTTTCTGTTCCAGCGCGTCAAGCCACAGCGCCCTGCGTATCGGGTCGGTGGCAGCATCCGACATGGCCGCCTGCAGGGCAGGCAGCGGGGATGCGGGACCACGCGGCCGGGACTTCGAATCAGACATTGGTATCCATGAGCTTCCAGACCATCGTAAACAATTCACGCGCCAGGCTGGCGCACGGCCTTGAACATGCCGCCTGGCAGGCGCGCAGATTCATCCATATCCGTCCCCTCGGCAGCGCCGCCATCTTGCTGGTGGCCGGTGTGCTGGTGGGTATGGGTGGCCGCAGCGCCGCCGGCGTGGGCCAGGTGTCGCTGCTGCAGGCCAAGGCCGGCCAGCAGCAGACCCAGTTGGACACGGTACGCCGTGGCGCCCAGCAGGAAGTGAACGCCATGGCCGCGCGCCTGGCTGAACTGCAGGCCCAGGCCAACCGCCTCAACGCCCTGGGCGATCGCCTGACCCGGGTTGGCCAGCTGCAGGACGGCGAGTTCAGGTTTGACGATGCGGTGGGCGTGGGTGGTAACGAAGCGGCCCATGACATGGCCCCGGCCGAACTCAGCGCAGGCGTGGACAAGCTGGAGCAGCAGTTCGCCGCGTCCGGCCAGCAGCTTTCGGTGCTGGAGGCGCTGCTGTTCAACCGCGAGCTGGACAAGAACGCCGTGCCTTCGCGCCTGCCCATCCTCAACAGCTACATCACCTCGGGCTTCGGCTGGCGCGCTGATCCGTTCGGCGGCGGCGGCCAGCACCATAATGGCATCGATTTCAAGGCCAGCGTCGGCGACCCGGTGCTGACCGTGGCCGACGGCGTGGTCAGCTTTTCCGGCGTCAAGAGTGGTTACGGCTACGTGGTGGACGTGGACCACGGCAACGGCTACGTGACCCGCTACGCGCACAACTCGCGGCTGGTGGTGCAGGTGAACGACCTGGTGCGGGTAGGCCAGGAAATCGCCAAGGCCGGCTCCACCGGGCGCTCCACCGGCGCGCACGTGCATTTCGAAGTCTGGGAAAACGGCAACGTGGTCAATCCGCGCAAGTTCCTCGGCGACGGCCCCACCCCGGTGGGCAAGGTCAGCCGCGGCTGATCGCTTCTGTCCCCTCTCCCGCGTGCGGGCCAGGGCCAGGGTGGGGGTAATACCGGCGCCGAAACCAGATCGGTTTTCACATGTTTGCCTGGCCGCCTTTCTTTGCTGCAATCCGCAAAGGCCCTCGTCGTTCGGGTTCATCACAGCGGGCGAATGCCCCCATCCCAATCTTCCCCGCTGTGCACACCCTGCGGGCGCCGCGCGCGGGGGAAGGGGCGCAACAAGGCTTGAATCGCGGGCTCACGCCCCAAGCTACAATAGGCAGTTGCCAACGGGGCGCTTAGCGCCCTGTTCCATTTGGGCGCAGCGGATTCCAGCGGATCCGGCGGCGCGCCCGGTGCCCCCTTCCTATCGGTCCCCTCCATGATCAACAAGTTCCTTACCCGCGTCTTCGGCAGCCGCAACCAACGCCTGCTCAAGCAGCTGCAGCGCAGCGTGGCGCGCATCAACGCAATGGAAGCGGACTTGCAGGCGCTGTCGGACGACGCGCTGAAGGCCAGGACGCCCGAGTTCCAGAAGCGCATCGCCGATGGTGAGTCATTGGACAAGGTGCTGCCGGAAGCCTTCGCCGTATGCCGCGAGGCCTCGCGCCGGGTGCTGGGCATGCGTCACTACGACGTGCAGCTGATCGGCGGCATGGTCCTGCACCTGGGCAAGATCGCCGAGATGCGTACCGGTGAAGGCAAGACCCTGGTGGCCACGCTGCCGGTGTACCTCAATGCGCTGGAAGGCAAGGGCGTGCACCTGATCACCGTCAACGACTACCTGGCGCGCCGCGATGCCGCGTGGATGGGCAAGGTGTACACCTGGCTGGGCCTCAGCGTAGGCGTGGTCTACCCGGGCATGCCGCACGGCGACAAGCGCGAGGCCTACGCCTGCGACATCACCTACGGCACCAACAACGAATTCGGCTTCGACTACCTGCGCGACAACATGGCCATGTCGCGCCAGGACCGCTACCAGCGCACGCTGCACTACGCCATTGTCGACGAGGTGGACTCCATCCTGATCGATGAAGCGCGCACGCCGCTGATCATCTCCGGCCCGGCCGACGATTCCCCCGAGCTGTACATCCGCGTCAACCGCATCGTGCCCAAGCTGAGCAAGCAGGAAGCCGAGGATGGCGAAGGCGATTTCTGGGTGGACGAAAAGGGCAAGCAGGTGCACCTGTCCGAGGCCGGCATGCAGCGCGCAGAGGAACTGCTGCGCGAGGCCGGCATCCTGAAGGACGAGGAAGACAGCCTGTACGGCCCGTCCAACCTGGGCGTGGTCCACCACCTCAACGCCGCGCTGCGCGCCAACGCCATCTACCAGCGCGACGTGGACTACATCGTGCGCGAAGGCGAAGTGGTGATCGTGGACGAATTCACCGGTCGCACCCTGACCGGGCGCCGCTGGTCCGACGGCCTGCACCAGGCGGTCGAGGCCAAGGAAGGCGTGCCGGTGCAGCGCGAGAACCAGACCCTGGCCAGCATCACCTTCCAGAACCTGTTCCGCATGTACGCCAAGCTGGCCGGCATGACCGGCACCGCGGATACCGAAGCCTTCGAGTTCCAGAGCATCTATGGCCTGGAAGTGGTCGTCATCCCGCCCAACCGCCCCACCGTGCGCAAGGACTCAGCCGACCAGGTGTTCCTGAACCGCCAGGGCAAGTTCAACGCGGTGCTGGTCGACATCCAGGACTGCTACGCGCGCGGCCAGCCGGCGCTGGTGGGCACCACCTCCATCGAAACCTCCGAGC
>JAJAZJ010000209.1 GCA_026785795.1 Pseudoxanthomonas sp. | reverse complement strand
GTCCTGCGGTTGCAGCTCAGTCCGCCGGCCCGCCGCTCACGCTGATACCGGGCGCTGGTTCGCGCTCGATGCGCACGTATGGCCGCCCCTGCGGCGGCTTGTCGGTGATCTGCAGCACGCCGGCGGCGTCGCGCCAGCGGTAGAGTGAAGGGCGTGCATCTTTTGCCTCCTGCGCCTCAGCGCGTTTTTCACGCGCCCGGAGGTCAGCGCCAGGCTCGCGCGAAAACCACCACGCAGCCCCGATCCCCAGGGCCAGGCCCGCAATGACCGCCCAGATGCCCCGCATCGGCTTGCTATCGGCCGGCGGTCGGCGCAGCTGAGGTGCAGTAGGCCTTGACTGCAGCCTCTGCCAGGGTGCGCTGGGTGGTGCGCTCCTCGTCATTCAGGGTCTTGTCGGCCTTGCCGTCGGCCGTGGTGTCCTGCACCACCGGGTTTGCGCCGGCCAGCACCTGCAGGTTGCGCTTGGCGGTGGTGCACATGGGGTGTTCGACCGCGCTGCTGGAGACCTCGGGGATAGGCTCGCCGCGGTTGTCCACGCGCCGGTCCTGGAACTTCTGACCCGGCGGCGGGTTGTCCGAGTAGTGGCTGACGCCCCTGGCGTCTTTCCACTGGTAGACCTTGCTGGCCATGGCGACGGAGCAGACGCTGGCCAGCGCCACCAGGGTGAAACAGCGGATCAGGAGTGTTCGGGTTGGCAGGGCACGCATGGCGGCCTCCGGAAGGGAAAGGGGCGGACAGGGGTGATTTCAGCACTGCCGGGGCGGGCTGGCAAGCCGCAGGCTTGGGCTAAACTGCGACGCATGGACGAAAACAAGCATCCGCCTCGCTCCCGCAGCATCTATTTGCTGCCCAACCTGTTCACCACGGCGGGGCTGTTTGCCGGGTTCTACGCCATTATCGCGGCCGCCAACGGGCAGTTCGTACATGCATCGCTGGCAATTTTCGTCGCGGCGGTGATGGACGGGATCGATGGACGGGTGGCCCGGATGACCGGCACCAGCACCGATTTCGGGGTGCAATACGACTCGCTGGCTGACCTGGTGAGCTTCGGCATGGCCCCGGCGCTGGTGATGTACCACTGGGCGCTGGCGTATCTGAAGTTCGACAGCGGCGTGATGGGCCGGGTGGGCTGGTCGGTTGCATTCATTTATGCGGCTTGCGCGGCGCTGCGGCTGGCGCGCTTCAATACCCAGGTGGGCACCACCGACAAGCGCTGGTTCATCGGCCTGGCCAGCCCGGCGGCGGCGGGGCTGATGATGTCCTTCGTTTGGGCGTTCGCAGACGGCAGCCTGGGATGGAGCGGCGAGGAGCTGCGCTTCGTGGCGCTGGCGGTGACCCTGGCGGCTGCGCTGCTGATGGTGAGCCGGATCCGCTTCTGGAGCTTCAAGGGCAGCGGCAACCCCGGCGTGAAAGCGGACCGGGTGCCGTTCTACGTGCTGCTGCTGGTGCCGGTGGTGATTGCCGTGCTGGCCATGGACCTGCCGCGGGCCCTGCTGGCGATCGGCGTGGTCTACGTGTGTTCCGGCCCGGTGTACTGGCTGTGGCGGCGCTGGCGCCCGGTCGGGGCACGCAGCCCGTGAGCACGTTCTGGTCTGCGCAGCAGCAGCACTGGCTCACGGCCCTGGGCCACACCGTATATGAGCAGGGTCAGGCGCTTCCTTTCGCCGCGCCCGCCGCGCGTGCCGGCATCGCGCCCCCTCACCGGCGCACCGCCCCACCGCCAGTGGCGGCAGTTCCCGGGTCCGCCGCAACTCCGCGCAGTGCCTCGCGCCTGCCCGACAAGCTGCATATCGCCTTGATCCGCGCTTCTGGCTGCAATCCCAATGCAGCAGGCGCCGGCGCGCTGATGGCGCAATGGCCGGCCGCATCGGCACTGCGCGGCAACGCTGCGGCCAAGCGCGCGCTGTGGCCGCAGCTGCGGGCGCTGCGCAAGCCGCCGGTGCAGTGAGCGCCATTCGGGCAGAAGTGGATTTCCCGGTGCCGGCGCTGCGGGCGCTGAGCGAGGCAGATTTCGACGCGGTGATGGCCATCGAACAGCGTGCCTATCCTTTCCCATGGACGCGCGGCATCTTCCGCGACTGCCTGCTGGCGGCCTATCCAGCCTGGGTGCTGCTGGAACATGGCCTGGTGATCGGCTACGGGGTGATCAGCCTGGCCGCGGACGAAGCCCACCTGCTCAACGTCTGCGTTGCACCCGAGCGCCAGGGCCGTGGACACGGCCGCCATCTGTTGCGCTCGCTGGTCAAGCTGGCGGCCGATCGCGGCGCGGCGCGCATCTTCCTGGAAGTGCGTCCGTCCAACCCGGCCGCGATTGCCCTCTACCACGCCGAGGGTTTCAACGAGATTGGTCGGCGGCCGCGGTATTACCCCGCGCAACAGGGCCGCGAGGACGCGCTGGTGATGGCCATGGAGCTGCTGGCTGGCGAGACGGACCGCATGCCCGCGCTGTAGACGCGTTGCCGCTGCACGTCCCAAGCCCTGACAATGGCGGCCCACCCCCACGGAGCCTGCCATGCCCATCCTTCGCATGACCGACCTAGACCTGAGCGGCAAGCGCGTGCTGATCCGCCAGGACTTGAACGTGCCGATCGAGGACGGTCGGATCACCTCGGAGCAGCGCATCACGGCATCGTTGCCTACCCTCAGGCTTGCACTGCAGCAGGGCGCGGCGGTGATGGTCATGTCGCACCTGGGCCGACCCACCGAGGGCAGTTGGTCGCAGGCTGATTCACTGGCGCCGGTGGCCGCGCGGCTTTCCGAACTGCTTGGGGTCAGCGTGCCCCTGGTCAAGGACTGGGTGCACGGCGTGGACGTCGCGCCGGGCCAGATCGTACTGCTGGAAAATTGCCGCATGAACGTGGGCGAGGGTAAGGACGACGAAGCGCTTGCGAAGCAGTATGCGGCGCTGGGCGATGTGTTCGTGATGGATGCGTTCGGCACCGCGCATCGCGCGCAGGCCTCCACCCACGGCGTCATCCGTTTCGCGAAACAGGCCGCCGGTGGCCCCTTGCTGATGGCCGAACTGGATGCGCTGGCGTTGGCGCTGGAGAAACCGGCGCGCCCGCTGCTGGCCATCGTGGCCGGCAGCAAGGTCTCGACCAAGCTCGACCTGCTGTCCAGCCTGGTGGGCAAGGTGGACCAGTTGCTCGTGGGCGGCGGCATCGCCAACACCTTCATTGCCGCCCAGGGCCCTGGCGTGGGCAAGTCGCTGGTGGAGCTGGAACTGCTGGACACGGCGCGGCAGATCATGGCCGACGCCAAGGCCCGCGGCGCGGAGATACCGGTGCCCACCGACGTGGTGGTGGCTTCGGAGTTCAAGGCCGATGCCGTGGCCACGGTCCGCCAGGTTAGCGAGATCGGGCCTGAGGAAATGATCCTGGACATCGGCCCGGAAACCGCCGCCCGCTACGCGAAGCTGATCGCGACGGCTGGCACGGTGGTGTGGAACGGGCCGGTGGGTGTGTTCGAGTTCGAAGCGTTCGACCACGGTACCGAGACCCTGGCGCGGGCCATTGCGGCATCCCCTGCGTTTTCCATTGCCGGCGGTGGCGACACCCTGGCGGCAGTGGACAAATACGGCATCGCCGCCGACATCGGCTACCTCTCCACCGGCGGCGGCGCCTTCCTTGAATTTCTGGAGGGCAAGGCGCTCCCGGCGGTGACCGCGCTCCAGGAGCGGGGCTTGTCGTGATCTCCAGCGCGGCCAGTAAAGTAACCAGTTAGATACCAATATTTAGGGCTAAGCCCATGATGTCTTGAGAAATTGCAGAGTTGCCGTAGTTTTTCCCGTAAATGGCATCGTAGTGGTCTGTTGAGTGTGCTAGTTTCCTCCTCATTGAAATGGGGGAGCCCACACGTGAACGATCGCCAACGTCGTACCAAGATCGTGGCCACCCTGGGCCCGGCCACGGACCCGCCCGGCGTGCTGGACGATCTGTTCCGCGCCGGCGTGAACGTGGTGCGCCTGAATTTCTCCCACGG
>JAJAZJ010000208.1 GCA_026785795.1 Pseudoxanthomonas sp. | reverse complement strand
CGGCGAGGAGAATCCACCGATCACCGTCTACGACCCATCCGGGCCGTACACCGATCCCGATGCGCGCATCGACCTGTCAATCGGCCTGCCGGCGCTTCGTGCGAAGTGGATCGAAGAACGCGGTGACACCGAGCTGCTGACCCGGCTCAGCTCCGAGTTTGGCCGCGGCCGCGAAACCAATACGCGCCTGGACGCGGTGCGCTTTCCCGGACGGACGCTGCCGCGCGTGGCTAAAGCCGGCGCCAACGTCAGCCAGATGCATTACGCGCGCACAGGCATGATCACCCCGGAGATGGAGTACGTCGCGATCCGCGAGAACCAGCGACTGGATGCAGTTCGCGACGCGCTGCTGCTGAAGCAGCACCCGGGTGAATCCTTCGGCGCCAGCATCCAGCAGTTCATCACCCCGGAATTCGTGCGTGACGAAATCGCCCGCGGTCGCGCCATCCTGCCCAACAACATCAACCACCCGGAAAGCGAGCCGATGATCATCGGCCGCAACTTCCTGACCAAGATCAACGCCAACATCGGCAACAGCGCGGTATCTTCCGGCATCGCCGAGGAAGTCGAGAAGCTGGTCTGGTCGATCCGCTGGGGCGGCGACACGGTGATGGACCTGTCCACCGGCAAGCACATCCATGAAACGCGCGAGTGGATCATCCGCAACTCACCGGTTCCGATCGGCACGGTGCCAATCTACCAAGCGCTGGAAAAAGTAGATGGTCGCGCCGAAGAGCTCACCTGGGAGATGTACCGCGACACGCTTATCGAGCAGGCCGAACAGGGCGTGGACTACTTCACCATCCATGCCGGCGTATTGCTGCGCCACGTGCCGCTGACCGCCAAGCGGGTCACCGGCATTGTTTCGCGCGGGGGCTCGATCATGGCCAAGTGGTGCCTGGCGCATCACAGGGAAAACTTCCTCTACACGCACTTCGAGGACATCTGCGAAATCATGAAGGCCTACGACGTGGCCTTCAGCCTGGGGGATGGCCTGCGCCCGGGCTGCATCGCCGACGCCAATGATGCGGCCCAGTTCGGTGAGCTCGAAGCGCTTGGCGAGCTGACCAAGATCGCCTGGAAGCACGACGTGCAGACCATGATCGAAGGCCCCGGCCACGTGCCGATGCAGATGATCAAGGAGAACATGGACAAGCAGCTGGCCGAGTGCGGCGAAGCGCCGTTCTATACGCTGGGGCCGCTGACCACCGACATCGCGCCGGGCTACGACCACATCACCAGCGCGATCGGCGCGGCCATGATCGGCTGGTTCGGCACGGCGATGCTTTGCTACGTGACGCCGAAAGAACATCTGGGGTTGCCGAACCGCGAGGACGTGCGCGACGGCATCATGGCCTACAAGATCGCCGCGCATGCCGCCGACCTGGCCAAGGGTCATCCCGGAGCGCAGGTGCGCGACAACGCCCTGAGCAAGGCGCGTTTCGAGTTCCGCTGGGAGGACCAGTTCCACCTGGGCCTGGACCCGGAAAAGGCCAAGGACTTCCACGACGAAACCCTGCCCAAGGATGCGCACAAGCTGGCCCATTTTTGCTCCATGTGCGGCCCGCATTTCTGTTCGATGAAGATTACCCAGGACGTGCGCGACTACGCGGCCGCGCATGGGGTGGAAGAAACAGCGGCGCTGGAGGAGGGCATGGCGGAGAAGTCGGCCGAGTTCCGCGCCCAGGGCGCGCAGGTCTACCGCCAGGGCTGAGCCGCAGGCCGGGCTCAACCTGTGCCGCTTTGCGTGCTAGCGTGTACACAACCAGTCCAATGGAGCGGCCCATGCAGTTTTCCACGCGTTTTGCCGGCGCCGGTTTCGCGCTGTTTTCCCTGCTGCTGCTGGCCGCTTGCGCCAGCGGTCCAAAGATCAGCAGCGAAGCTGATCCGCAGGCTGATTTCGGCAGCTACCGGACCTTCGGCTTCTACAGTCCGCTTGCGGTCGAGCGCGCCGGCTACGCCACGCCCACCACCGACCGGATCAAGGCCGCCACCCGCGCCCAGCTCGAGGCGCGCGCATACGTGTACAGCAGCGACCAGCCCGACCTGCTGGTCAACCTCAATGGCTACCTGCAGGAACGCACCGATGTCAGCACCATTCCCAGCGTGGACTACGGCTACTACTACAACTACCGCACCCGCGGCTACGTCACCGTGCCGGTCTGGACCGAGCGCACCCAGGTCAGCCAGTACACCGAAGGCACGCTCAACATCGACCTGATCGACCGCCGGCAGAACAAGCTGGTGTGGGAGGGCATCGCCGTGGGTCGGGTAGCCAAGCTGAAGCCGGATCAGCGCGCGGCGCGAATAGATTCTACCGTGGCCGAGATCTTCGCCCGGTATCCGTACCGCGCCGGAGTCTCGGCACCGGCGCAGTAGTCGCGTCGCGCCATTCAAGCCAGCGCATCTGCTCCCGCAGCCCGCGGGAGCCTTCCACCAGGAGTCGTCATGAGAGGAACAGGCACCTTCGCCAAGGCAGGTATCGGCTTTGGTACTGCGCTGGCGATCACCATTTCGTGGAGCGCCAACAAGTCGCTGCTGTGGGCGATCATCCACGGCCTGCTGTCGTGGATCTACGTGGTTTATTACGCGAT
>JAJAZJ010000207.1 GCA_026785795.1 Pseudoxanthomonas sp. | reverse complement strand
GCTCTGGTAGCGGTTGGGTTGGCCCTGGGTTAACGGTGAATCGGCGAACTGGGGGGTGGCAACGGGCTGATGCGCCAGTGTGACGCGGAACTTCTTCACCATGTCCGCTTCGCTGGAGAAATCCAGGTTGACCTGCACGGTGCAGGTGCGCTTCATCATGTCCAGGCCCAGCGAACCGACCTTGGGCATGTAGTTGCGCATGATCTGGTAGCGGCCCTTGGGCATCCACGGCATGTCGTCGCGCGTCCACTTGGGCTGGAAGCCCATGCCCAGGAAGCCCAGCTGAAGCTCATCGGCGACCGTGCGCACTTCGTTGAGATGGGTGCCCACCTCGCTGCAGGTCTGATGGATGTCTTCCAGCATTCCGCCGGAAAGCTCCAGCTGCCCGGCCGGCTCCAGCGAAACCGAGGCGCTGTCGCGGAGCAGGGCGATCACGCGGCCATGTTCTTCGACCGGCGCCCAGCCAAACCGGGTCAGTCCCTTCAACAGGGCTTCAATACCGCGCTCGCCGTCGAATGACGGTGGACGCAGGTCATCCAGGCGGAAACCGAACTTCTCGTGCTCGGTGCCGATGCGCCACTCGGCCTTGGGCTTTTCACCCGACGCCACATAGGCGACCAGCTGCTCACGCTGGGTGATGGGGGTGCCGGCAACCTGGCTGGGACTGGACAAGGCGAACGCTCTGCTGTGGGTGGCACGGATGCAGGGCCGTTCGCCTGACACCGCAAGGTGCGCACTATATCCTGCACCGATGCGCCTGATCGTTGCCGTGCTGTTGCTGCTGTGTTCCGTCCATGCCCGGGCGCAGGCTGCGCCGACGCTGCAGCTTGAGCGCGGCAACGGCCCCGAGCCGTCCACGCTGGATGCACACCGATGCCAGGAGGTGGCCTGCGGCAACGTAGTGCGCGACCTCTACGAAGGGCTGGTGACCGAAGATGCGGCTGGACGACTGATCCCGGGCATGGCCGAGCGCTGGGAAGCGTCGGCGGACGGACGCACCTGGACCTTCCACCTGCGCCCGGGCCTGCGCTGGTCCAACGGCGAGGCGCTGGATGCGCAGCAGGTCGTGGCCAGCTTCCAGCGCGCTTTCTCGCCCAAGACCGCAGCGCCGTTCGCGGAGCTGTTCGATGCCCTGCACAACGCGCGCGCGGTGCAGGCAGGCAAGGTGCCGGCCGAGAAGCTTGGGGTCCGCGCGCTGGACGAGCGTCGCATAGTCTTCACCCTGGACCGCAGCGCCGCACTGCCGGCCCTGATGACCCTGCCGCTGGCGTTTCCGGTGTATCTGCCTGCGGTGAAGGCATACGGCGCGCAGCACACCCTGCCCGGCAAGCTGGTCAGCAACGGCGCGTACCGGCTGCGGGCATGGACGCCGCAGGCCAGCCTGAGCGTTGAACAGAACCCCCACTTCCACGATGCCGGGACGGTGTCGATCCCGCGCGTGCGCTACCAGGTCACCGAAGACGCGGCGGCGGAACTGCAGCGCTACGCCGCTGGCGACCTGCACATTACCGAGACCGTTCCACCGCAGCCGCGCGACGCACTGCGTGAGCGCTTTGGCGAACAGCTGCGCATTGCGCCGTACCTGGGTTCGTTCTGGCTGGGCATGAACCTGACCCGGCCACCGTTCAAGGACAGCCCGGCGCTGCGCGAAGCGCTGTCGCTGGCGATTGATCGCGACCGGCTCACCCGGCATGTGACGGGCCTGGGCGAAGCGCCCGCCTATGGCATCGTGCCGGCCGGCATCGCCGGATATACCGGCGCCAGCATCGCCTGGAGCGAGGCCACCCAGGCCGAACGCGAGGCGCGTGCGCGTGCGCTGTACCGGGCCGCTGGCTACTCGAAGGACAGGCCGCTGGTGCTGGAGCTGCGCTACAACACCTCCACCCCGCATCGGCGCATGGCCCTGGCCGTGGCCTCGATGTGGCGCGACGTGCTGGGCGTGCAGGTCAGGCTGCGCAACGAGGAGTGGAAGGTGTTCGTGCAGAACCGCAGGCAGCGCGCGATCACCCAGGTGTTCCGCGGCGGCTGGGTGGGCGACGTGGTCGATGCACGCAACTTCCTGGCCGCGTTCGGCAGCGATGGCCCGCTCAACTGGACCGGCTTCGACGACGCCGGCTTCCGCCAGCGGCTGGCGCGGGCCGATGCCGCCAAGACCGAAGCAGCGCGCAATGCGTGGCTGCGTACAGCCGAGCAGGCAGTGCTGAACCAGCACGCGGTGATTCCGCTTTATTTCTATTCCTCCAAGCACCTGGTCAGGCCGGAGGTGCTGGGATTCGAACCGAATCCACTCGACCGCCATGCCTCGCGCTGGTTACGCTGGCAGGACTGACCATGGGAAATACCTGATGCGCGCGATACATGGGGAAGTACACCGATCCGGTCGCGCCGGCTGGCTGCGCGCCTCGGTGCTGGGCGCCAACGACGGCATCGTGTCCATTGCCGGTCTGGTGGTTGGCGTAGCCGCCAGCGGCGCCAGCCACACCACTATCCTGATGACCGGTGTAGCCGGCCTGGTGGCCGGCGCCATGTCGATGGCCGCAGGCGAATACGTGTCCGTACAGTCGCAGGCCGATACCGAGCGTGCCGACCTGTCGAAGGAGAAGCAGGAGCTGGCCGATCAGCCGGGTGCGGAACTGGCGGAACTGGCGCATGTGTATGTGCGACGTGGCCTGACCCCTGAACTGGCCAGCCAGGTGGCCGAGCAACTGACCGCAAGCGACGCGCTCGGCGCGCATGCGCGCGATGAGCTGGGCATCACCGACACCCTGCGCGCACGCCCGCTGCAGGCGGCGCTGGCTTCCTCGCTTTCGTTCACGGTCGGCGCTGCGCTGCCGATCGCCGCAGTGCTGCTGGCTCCGGCCGGGAGCGTCGGCCCGGTGACCATCGCCGTGACCATCATCAGTCTGCTGC
>JAJAZJ010000206.1 GCA_026785795.1 Pseudoxanthomonas sp. | reverse complement strand
GTACGGCACACGCATGCGTTGTAGCGGCCGAGGCACTCCAGTATCCTGCTGGCATAAAGGTCGCTGAGGTTCTGCGCCAGCTTCACGACGATGGTTGGTACGTTGTCGCGACTCGCGGAAGTCACCGACAGTTCAAGCACCCGTCGAAGCCGGGCCGCGTTACGGTTGCAGGGAAGCCCAGCGACGACGTGGCGCCTGGGACCTTGAATTGCATTCGAAATGCAGGCCGGATTGAAGTGAGGTTGATATGCGATACACAATCGTGATTGAAAAGGCCGAGGGCAACTATTCCGCGTACGCGCCAGATCTTCCTGGCTGCGTCGCCACCGGCGCGTCCGTCCATGAAGTTGAGGCCGAGATCCGGGACGCAATCGTCTTTCATCTTGAAGGGTTGCGCGACGATGGACTTCCCTCGCCCCCTGGGCAAACCACCGTCGACTACGTTGAAGTCACCGTATAACAGGTTGATCGAGGCGGAAGCCCAAGGGGTTTCGCCACTGCGCGGCTCCTGTTCCTTGGTCGCCGCTCATCGCCGACGTCAGACCTCACGGCCGGTCGCGGTGATAATCAGACCAACCGGAGAGAACACATGGAACTCACTGCTGTGCTTACCCCTGCGGAAGAAGGCGGCTACGTTGCGCTGAATCCGGAAACGGGCACGACCACGCAGGGAGAGACCGTTGAGGAAGCAGTTGCGAACCTGCGGGAAGCAACCGCCTTGTACTTATCTGAGTTTCCGCTGCCCTCCATTGGGCACCCAGTCGTGACGGTCTTCACTATCCCTACGCCCAGCCATGCCTAAGTTGCCCCGGATCTCGGGTGCGGAAGCGCAGCGAGCTCTGGAGCGCTTGGGTTTCATCAAGCTGCGGCAAAGCGGCAGCCATGTTGTGATGCGCCGAGAAGCAAAGGGTTGCGTAGTGCCCATGCATTCGGAACTGAAGGTTGGCAATCTTGCCGGTCTTCTGCGCCAGGCACCCGGTGGCCACGCCGATGCTTTGGCCCCAGTGCACAAGCCGCTCAGGGGTCCACTCCAGATGCGCCCGGTGCGCCGCCGACAGGTGCTCGGCCACGGTGGTGAAGCCGCCCTTGTGGGCGCAGCGCAGGTGCGCGGCCACGCGCTGGCCGCGGTGCAGCAGTTCCACCGCGCGCTGCGTCACACGCGCTTCCAGGACCTGGCCCACCAGCGCCTGTGGCACGCTGTAGCGGTGGCCTTCGAACTCGACGTGGTGGTCGATATGCACCCGCACGGTCTTGTATGTCGCAAACTCCCAGGGCTGCAGCGGCAAGGCTTGCAGGGCCGGCGCGTCCAGTTCGGCGAAGGCGCTGGCGCGGCTGCCAGGTAGTTTCTGGAACGCCTTGGCGTTCAGGCGCTCCAGCAACGGGGCGACGGCTTCGTTGACGTCATCCACGCTGGCAAAGCTCTGGTGGCGCAGACGCATCAGGATCCAGCGCTCGACCACCTGCACGGCCGATTCGACCTTGGCCTTGTCCTGCGGGTGATAGGGGCGCGCCGGCAGCACCGAGGTGGCGTGGTGGCGCGCGAAGTCCTCCACCGTTTCGTTGGCCCGGGGCTCGTAGCGGTTGGGGTTTGCGATCAGCGCGCGCGGGTTGTCCGGCACGATCAGCTGGGGCACCCCGCCGAAGTAGCTCAGGGCCTGCGCCGTCGAGCCCAGCCAGTCGGCCATGGTCTCGCGCGGTGTCGCGCAGGCGAACGTGTAGCCCGACGCCCCCAGGGCGGCCACGAAGATGTGGGCCCGGCTGCCATCGGTCAGCCCCACCGTGGGGCCGGCGAAGTCGATGAACAGTTTCTCGCCGGCGCGGTGGGTCTGGCGCATCGATCGTTTGAGCTGCCTGGCAAAGCGCCGGTAGTTCTCGCAGAACTGGGAGTAGCGGTGGGTGGCCTCGCCCGGGTGCTGGGCAACGTGCTCCTCCCACAGCAGCATCAGCGTCATGCCCTTGCGGCGCAGCTCCTGGTGGATGCGGCCGTACTCGGGCACCACGAAGGCGCTGGGGCGCACGGGTGCTGCCAGCAGGCGGCGTGCAGGCCCGCCTCGTCCAGCGCCTGCGCGCCGGGCCAGTCCAGGCCAGCCGCCGCAGCCAGGCCGGTGTACTTGGCCACGACGCCTTTGGAGATGCCCAGCGAGGCGGCAATGCGTTCGTGCGAGAGCCCGGCATCGAGTTTGAGACGCAGTACGTCCTTGATTTTGCGCATAGTGATCCTTGGTGCGGGCATGCCGAGTCCAGCAAAAAGCTGGCAAGGCTACCCGCTCGGGTTGGCTCTATGCGCAACACCATCACGCCGCTGTACGACACCGTGCCGGTATCGTGACCAACGATTCCGGCATCGTGACCGCCATTCCGGCGGACACCAGAAATCGGTCACGTTCGCCCGGAATCCCCGGTCACGATCAACCGGAATCGGCGGTCACGATGGACCGGAATGACCGGTCACGATGCTCCGGAATACCCACATTGCGCCTTGTGCCTGGCAATCCAGGCGTACTTCTCAGGGATTCCTTGGCGAAGTACGCCGTCGCTTTTTTTAAGATGTCGCGCTCCATCTTCACTCGCGCCAACTC
>JAJAZJ010000205.1 GCA_026785795.1 Pseudoxanthomonas sp. | reverse complement strand
GTATTGCGCCAGTCGCCCTGGCGCCCGTTGGCCTGGTCGCGGTTGCGCCGGTCCTGCGCCTGGATAGCCTGCTCGCGCGCATCGCGCCGCATTTCCAGCTCGACGGCAGGCGCGCTGCGGCTGTTCGCGACGTCATCGTCGTACGGCCTTGGTTGCTGCAGTTGCCCGGGTTCCGGGCCGGTTTGCGAGCCCTGCCCGCGCTGCCCCCAGTCTTCCTGCGCCGCAGCGCGGGTCGGGGTGGAGTCGGCTGGGTCAGCTGCCTGCGGCACCACTTCAGGAGCGGAAGGCTCAGCTTGAATGGTCTCGACATTCTGGCGGCGCCGTTCGCCGCGCTCGCGCGGTTCGCTTTCCGTGTCTTCCTGCTGCAGGTTGCGGTCGCTATGCTCGCGGCCGTTATCCTGCGCGCCGGCCGTCGCGGTCATGCCAAGCGCCAGCGTGGTGCCAAAAGCCAGCGCAAAGAGCGGGCGCACTTGGAGGGAGGATTTCATCTTCAGGCCTTTGCCGGTGGTCCGGCGTGTGGTGGTGCTGCAACCTACTAAGCAAGGCGGCCAATGAACGGTTTCTGACGCGCGCAAAGGCCGTTTAGCTGGCGGCAGGCGTAATCGGTTACAGGTTGCGTTCGAATGCGCCCGCTACGCACGCCCGTCGCAGGTCCATCACCTGCCATCAGTGAGTGCTGGATGGATTCGTACCCGTCCGGCAGATGTTCCGCCGGCGCACCTTTACCGAGTGTGGGGCGCAGCAGGAGGGTGGGATATAGTCGATCCATGCGCCATCGGTCCTTGCCATGACAGCCCCGCTGATCCTGCCTGATGCCCAGCAAGCGCTGCTGGAAAGCGCCTACGCCTCGCCGCCGCGTGCCTACCATCACTATGGTCACGTGCAGGAGGTGCTGCAGCACTACCAGCAGGTGGCGCAAGGGCCAGGCTGGGCACAGCCCGCAGAGATCTACCTGGCGGTGCTGTACCACGACGCGATCTACGCAGCGGGGCGCAAGGACAACGAAAGCCGTTCGGCGGAGCTGGCGATTGCGCATATTGCACAGTGGCTGCCTCAGGCAGGCGTGGACGCGCTGCGGGTGGCCGAGTTGATCAACCTCACCGCGCGTCACGGCCAGCTCGCTGCCGCTGATTTCGGGGCGGACGGTTTCGGACTGGATGCACTGCATTTCCTGGACTGCGATATGGCGATCCTGGGCGCGGCGCCTGCCGCGTTCGACGCCTATGACCGCGGCATTGCCGAGGAATACCGCGGCCACGTGCCCGGGTTTCTGTACCGACTGCATCGCAGGCGCTTCCTCAAGGGCCTGCTGGGGCGCGAGCGCATCTACCTGAGCGACCTGTTCCACCAGCGCTATGATGCACAGGCACGCGCCAACCTGCAGCGCGCGCTGGGAGCCGGATAGGGTGTTGATCGTCAGGTCGTGTCGCAAGGCGTGGTCCGCGACCTGCAGAGATTCGCACTGAATGGGGAAGCCATGACCGACACCGCCCTCCCGCCAGCCGATCCCACCGTGGGCTCCGTTGCTGATCACGAGGCCCGCCCCGGCGGCTTTGCCGCGGTGGGCTGGAAATCCCGTCTGCGCTGGTTCCTGGCCGAGTTCCTGGTGGTGGTGGCCGGCGTGTTGGTGGCCCTGGCGCTCACGTCCTGGGCGCAGGACCGCCGCAACCTCGAGCGTGAGCAGGCTTACCTGCGCCAGCTCAACGCCGATTTGCAGACAAGCGAGCGCATCCTGGCAGAAACCGGCGAGCTTATGAACCTGCGGGCTGAGGCGACGGCACGCGTTCTGCACCGGTTCTGGCTCAAAAATCCGGTAGCGGACGACGCCTTTCGGGAAGACCTGCAGCTACCCCGCGGCACCCTGCGGGTCCGCCCCGTGCTGGGGACGGCGGAAGCACTGATCTCCTCGGGCGACCTGAACCTGATCCGCTCCGATGCGCTGCGTGCGCAGCTGATGGCCTATGTGGATTCGATGAAAGCCGGCCTTGAGGATATCAGTCGCTACGACGAGACCTACTTTCGAACGGCAGCGACCACCCTGCGCGAGGGGCCGGATCTGGTCCAGTTCTCCAAGTACCGAACCCAGGAAGATCGGCTGCGGCCGCGGCCGAACGTGGTCGAGCGGGTCCCGTTTCCGACCACCCTGGCTGCAATGCTCAACGACCGGAGCGTCTATAACGGCTACAACGCACTGTTGATCGCTCACCGCAACCAGGCTTGGCGCTATGGCGAAATGCTGGAAGAAACCCGCGCCCTGCGCGAACGCGTGGACGCGGCGATCGAAAAATAGCCGATCATCAGCGGCTGGCGGGCTGCCCGCACTCCAAATGGGTCAGGTACAGGCGCAGGTCGAATTCCAGCTGGTGGTAGTCCGGCGCCATGTGCGTACACAGCTGGTAGAACGGCTTGTTGTGCTCGCTTTGCTTCAGGTGCGCCAGTTCGTGGACCACGATCATGCGCAGGAAATCGGCGGGCGCATCGCGGAACACGCTGGCGATGCGGATCTCGCGGCTGGCCTTGAGCCGGCTGCCCTGCACGCGCGACACCGTGGTGTGCGTGCCCAACGCATGCTTGACCACCTGCAGCTTGCCGTCGAAGACCACCTTGTGCAGCGGCTCGGCCTTGCGCAGATGGCGCTCCTTCAGCGCCAGGGTGTATTCGTACAGCTGGCGGTCGTTGCGGACCGCGTGTGCCGACGCGTACTTGTTGCGCAGCAGCTCGCCCAGCCGGTCCTGTTCGATAAGTGCGCGGACCTGGGTCTGCACGTGTTCCGGGTATCCGGCGAGGTATTTCAGCGCCTGCATGCCGTCAGCAACCCCGCTGCTGGCGTTACAGTAGGCCCATGCATGGCGAAGACCGGCCACCACTGCCTCCGCAAGCGCCCGACCCCGCCGACTGCTGCGGGGAGGGCTGCATGAACTGCGTGCATGACGTCTACGACGCTGCGCTGGTCCGCTACCGGGTGCAGCTGGCGGCCTGGCGTGTGCGTCACGGGGATCAGGCCGAAAGCGGCGGCACAGGGTCGTAGCGGGTGCGGTAGGTTTCGCGCTCGTCGCGGCAGTATTCGCTGCCCATGGCGAACTTGCGGCAAATGCCGGGGCGCTGATCGTAGATGCTGCAGCACATGCGCAACGGGTCGATGGCCACGCACCATCCATCCTCGCCGTGGGCCATGACCTCCACGCCGTGCTCGTTGCGTTCCACCAGGTGGCGCGGCACGTCGTCCTCCGGCATCAGCACCACGGTCAAGCGACAGCACACGGCATCGCAGCGCGCGCACGACACGCTGTCGTCGATTCCAGCTTCGTCCAGTCGCAGGGGAATGCTGCTCACTGCAGTGCCTGCGGCGGGTGGGCCATCGGCGTGCCGCGGCGGTAGCTGAGCAGGCGGCCGCGAAATGGCGCCACGTCCTTTTCATTGAATCGGCTGCGCTGCTCGGTCACCGCGTAGCCCTGGGCCACCATGGCCCGGGTGAACGGGCCGCTGTTGCCGCGACCGGGGTCGGTGACCAGCAGCTCGGCGTCCGGGTGGGCGTGGCGCTGCATGACGGCTGCGATCTGCGCAGCGTGGTCGCGCTCATACAGGATGTCGCTGCCAATGATCAGGTCGAACCTGCCCAGGCTGTCGTCCGGAATGGCCC
This sequence comes from Pseudoxanthomonas sp., assembly GCA_026785795.1. Classification (GTDB taxonomy): domain Bacteria; phylum Pseudomonadota; class Gammaproteobacteria; order Xanthomonadales; family Xanthomonadaceae; genus Pseudoxanthomonas_A. The sequence goes on along the minus strand of JAJAZJ010000205.1, from coordinate 9,199 downwards.
ACGGCAGGTCGCGATAGGTCACCGCCGGCAGGTCGTTGAGGCCGGCGTTGTAGGCCAGGAATGATTCGGCAAGCGGATGGTGGTCGCTGGCCACCACGTCGGCGCCACGCTGGGTCAGCACCAGACTGGACAGGCCCAGGCCGCAGCCCAGCTCCAGGATGCGCTTGCCGCGGATGTCGAAGCTGCTCATGGCTTCGGCCAGCACCCGTCCCGATGGCCATACCTGCCCAAACAGGCTCCACAGCGCCGAGGAAATACCCGCGCGCTGTGCACACCGGGTGGGATCAGCGAACTGCTGCAGGTCGCTGAGCGCGCGGATGCGGTAATCGTGGCCGCCGAGGCGGACGGTGTGCATGCGCGTGGTGTAGCCAGGCATGGCGGCTCCCTTGGGGTCGTCGCTGCTCGGGGCCCGCTGGGCCAGCGCAGGGAAAGACGTGTGGAGGGGAGCGAAACGGTCGACGGGTTCAGGGCCGGGCGCAGCGCGAGGGAATGCGTGTCAAAGCGTCATCGTACGCCATGGCTTGGGCAGGGGTTCACGCCATCCCTAGAAGCTGGACAGCCCGGTGGCCTCGGTGAAGCGATAGCGCCAGTAGCGCCAGCGTGAATCGTCCGCATAGGCAGGGTAGGGCAGGCTGATACGGCGCCCGTCGGTATTGGCCCAGCTCTGTTCAAAGTAGGCCGACGCCCGACCCATGATCGTTGAGCCCGCAGGCGCAAGCACGCGCGCGCTGGTCTCCAGGTTGTAGTCGTCCAGGTTGCGCCGGGTGTAGTTGGCCGAGCCCACGATCAGCTCTTCTTCCCCGGTGCGGGGCCGCCGGTGCAGGAACTTGCTATGGCACTGTTCGCCGTGTGTGTTGCACCAGCGCAGCGGCACGCCGGCCCGGTGCATTTCCAGCGCGACCTGACGGTTGGGGATGCCGTTCTTCTTGCGCCCAAAGGCATCCTCGTTCGGGTCCAGCAGAACCCGCAGCCTGACCCCACGCCGCTGTGCGTCCAGCACGGCCTTGACCAGCGCGCGGTGCGAGAAATAGAACACCGCGATATCCAGCTCATCGCCGCGCTGGCTGCGACTGAGCGCGTCCAGCAGGGCGTCACGGATACGGCCTTCGGTGAGCACCTGGACCCGCATCGGGGCGTCCGCGCCCGCGCTCACGGCCGGGCCCATGCTGGCAGCAGTCGCCGCTGACGGCCAGGCTGCGCGGGACATGTCCGCTACCGCCTTTTCGCTGCGCAGCAGGTCTAGCGCGGCCTGCCCGCTGAAGCGCAGGGCGGCGTTGCCGTGGGCACTGCTGCCGTCGTGCGGGTTCGCGGTGGCCACCAGTCCGGTCCAGTCGTCCCCTTCGTCCACTACCAGGGTCTTGCGATGGTTCGCGTTGAGGTTCAGCAGGGCAAGATAGCTGCGCAGGCTGACCCTGCCTTCGCCAAACGGGCTGGGCAGCCAGCCGCCGCGGTCGCTGTTGCCTGCCCAGCGGCAGCACAGCTGCCACAGCCCGGACCAGGCGGGATTGGGCGCGCGCAGCCTGGGCAGGTCGGTGATCACGACCTGCACCCCCGCCGCACGCAATGCATCCAGGTGTTTGGAACGAAGGCCGCCGTACATGGTGTTGATCGGGTCGGTGATCAGCACCGCCTGCAGGCCGGGGATTTCGCTCGTGCGCTGCACCAGCGCATCGGTGAGTTCAGCGCTCAGCGCACGCAGCGGTGGCGCCGCATCGGCACCGGCAAAGTCGTTGAACAGGAACATGTCCAGCACCACCAGCCGCTGCGCCTGCGACACCAGCCGCAGGATTTCGTCGAAGACCTGCTGTTCGCTGCGGCGCACGCCCTGTTCGTCCATGTAAGTGACGTCGGTCAGCAGCGCGGCGTCGGCGGTCTGGCGCAGCGGCGTGGCCTGGCCAATACCGGGCGGCAGCGGCTTGTAGACCTGGTAGACGGCCATCGCCACCCACGCCAGCAGCAACAGCAGCAGTGCCAGCCTGGTCCAGCGCCAGTAGCGGCTGCGCGGCTTGGTGGGCTGGGTGAAAGTATCCAAGCGGGCTCCATCGCGGCAGCGGCAGGGGCGGCAGCGCAAACCCGGATGTTACGCCAGCCAGCCTGCCATCCCTTAGGATGGGGCAGCCATTGGCACAGGGGTAGCGCACATGATCCAGCGTTTCGAGACCGGTCCCCGGCTATCGGAAATGGCCGTGCATGGCGGCACGCTCTACCTCTCGGGGCAGATCGCCGATGACGCCAGCGCCGACATACGCGGGCAGACCCGGCAGGTGCTGGCGGCTATCGATGCGCTGTTGGCGCAGGCCGGCAGCGACCGCAGCCGGATCCTGCATGCGCAGATATTCCTGCCCGACTTGGGCGATTTCGCGGCGATGAACGAAGTGTGGGAAGCGTGGGTCGTGCCCGGCCAGGCGCCGACCCGCGCCACCGTGCAGGCGGCGCTGGCCAACCCACGCTGGAAAGTGGAAATCGTGGTCACTGCCGCGGCCTAGCGGCGCGTGGCGGTGCGGGAGCTGCGCCAGCAGGCCGCTCCCGCTGATTTGCCGGTTACTTGTTCTTCTTCTTTTCCTGCTTGTCGGCGCGCTTTTCCTTCAGCGACTTGCTTGGCGCCTTCTTTTCGCTTTTCTTCTGGTCCATGCCCTTGCTCATATGTGCTCCTCGTCGTTGCGGGTTCGGGGTGTGGGTCTGCCGTGCCCGCCTGTGCGGGCACCGCCGCCGCTAGTGTCGGCATCCGCGCGTGCCGCCGTCAATCCCGTCGCCACCCCGGCTCGCAGGCGCACAGGGTGTGTTCAGAAGCGGGCCTCGATCGGCAGGTAGCGCCACTCGCCTGCCGCCAGCTTGCTCAGGGGGATGCGGCCGATGCGGATGCGCCGGATCGACAGCACGTCCAGTCCCACCTGCGCGCACATATGGCGCAGCTGGCCCGGACGCACCGCCTTGATCGCGAAGCGCAGGCGGTTTTCGCTCTGCCAGCTGACCTTGGCCCGGGGCAGGGCGCGGCCCTGGTACAGCATGCCGTCGCACAGTCGCGGCAGGCCGTAGGGCGCAAGCTCGCCTTCGATTTCAACCACGTATTCCTGTTCGATAAGGTCGGCGTCCTCGCTCAGCCGGCGCCAGACCCGGCCGTCCTGGCTCAATACAACCAGGCCGCTGGCCTCATCGTCCAGCGGCATCAATGCAGTCAGGCGCACGAAGTGCCGCTTGAGCACGCGGATGTCTGGATCATCGCCCTCACTGCGCGATTGCGGGGTCGCCAGCTTCGGAGACGCGTCGTAGGCCACGCCTGCGGGTTTGTGCATCAGCAGGGTGGCCGGCTCGGCCGCTTCCAGGTCGGCTTCCGGGTCGATCCGCACGTCCTGGGTGGTGACCGGGTGCTGCGGGGCATCGATGACTTCCCCGTCCACGGTCACCCAGCCGCCCTGGATGTACTGGTCGGCCTCGCGGCGGGAACAGCCGGCGATCTCGGCGACGCGTTTGGCCAGGCGGATGGGTTCGGACATGGGCAAGGCAGGCGGAACAGGAGGGCTCAGTGTAAGCGCTTGCCCCGGAATGGCCCGTTTTCCCCGGTCATGCCCGCCGCGCAGGCACAATGGGCACCTCACTGGCCAAACCTCGCACTGGATGAAGACCCCGCAAGGCCTGCAAGCGCTGATTGACGATGGCGTGATCGACGAAGTGATGCGCCCGCTCAAGAGCGGCAAGGAGGCTGCCGTGTACGTGGTGCGCAGCGGTGACGACGTGCGCTGCGCCAAGGTCTACAAGGACATGGCCCAACGCAGCTTCCAGCAGCGCGTGCAGTACCAGGAAGGACGCAAGGTGCGCGGAAGCCGCGAGGCGCGCGCAATCGGCAAGGCCAGCAAGTACGGGCGCAAGCAGCAGGAAACCGCCTGGAAGAACACCGAGGTCGAGGCGCTGTACCAGCTGGTCGATGCCGGCGTGCGCGTGCCGCAACCCTACGGCTACTACCACGGTGTGCTGGTGATGGAGCTCGTCACCGACACGGGGGGCTACTCGGCGCCGCGCCTGGGCGAAGTGGAGCTGACCCCGGCGCTGGCGCGCGAGTACCACGCGTTCCTGGTCCGGCAGGTGGTGCGGATGCTGTGCATCGGCCTGATCCATGGCGACCTGTCGGCCTACAACATCCTTATCGGCGAGCAGGGACCGGTACTGATTGATTTCCCCCAGGTGGTCAGCGCAGCCGGCAACAACGCGGCGCGTAGCATGCTGCTGCGCGACGTCAACAACATGACCGCGACCCTGGGTGGCTTTGCGCCCGAGTTGCTCGACACCTGGTACGGCGAGGAGATGTGGGCCCTGTTCGAGCAGGGCGAGCTGCTGCCCGACACGCCGCTGACCGGCAAGTTCGTGCACGATGCGCGCAGCGTTGACCTGGCTGGCGTGCGCGACGCCATCAACGACGCCCGCGAAGAGGCGCTGATCCGCCAGCAGGGCCGCGAGGCGGCTGCCGAGCAGGATTGAGCAGGGCATTCGCGCCCAAATTCCCCACTCCCCACCGCACAAGGTTCCTGATGACCAATTACATGTATTCCGCTTCCGTTCCCGTGTTCCAGCAGATGCTCGACAGCCTGGACCAGCTGCTGGCGAAGGCCGAAGCCCACGTGGAAGCCCGCAAGCTGGACCCGCAGGCCCTGCTGCAGGCGCGGCTGTACCCGGACATGTTCCCGCTGCTGCGCCAGGTTCAGATCGCCTGCGATTTCGCCAAGGGCGTCAGTGGGCGGCTGGCCGGCGCCGAGCAGCCGGTGTTCGATGACAGCGAAACCAGCTTCGCCGACCTGCGTGCGCTGGTGGCCAGAACGCTGGATTTCCTTGGCGGGCTGGAACCGGCTGCGTTTGAAGGCAGCGATACGCGCGAGATCGTGCTGCGTCCCGGCACCCCCAAGGAGCGCAAGCTGGCCGGGCAGGCCTACCTGCTGAGCTACGGACTGCCGCAGTTCTTCTTCCACGCCACCACGGCGTATGCACTGCTGCGCCACTCGGGCGTGGAAATCGGCAAACGTGATTTCATGGGCAGCTACTGAGTTTGCCCAGCGGTATCGATGCATGCTTCACCCACTGCGCTGGCGCACCCGTGCCGATGCCTCCACCACAGGATCCACGCCATGGCCCGCAACACCACGAAACCCTGGGACAACAAGCATCCGCCGCAGCCCGGTGCGAAAGTCCATCTGAATGCTGCACAGATCGAGCAGGCGCGCGAGCGAGCGGAAGCGGCGGGACGGCGCTATCCCAACCTGGTGGACAACATGTACGTAGCTGCACAGGCCAGGAAGCAGGCAGCGCGCAAGCTCGCTTAAGCACGTGCTGCAATGCACAACTGGTGTCGCGTAACCAGGGCTTATGCGATTCGCATCACATGTCATCGGTTTGGACCCGATTGCATAACCGGATTTCAACAGTCCGGCCTCTATAGTGTTGCTACGTCCGCGATCGCTGCAGGCGGGAATTCCGTTTCCCGCCGGGCCATGGCGGACGACCAGTTCAGCGGACGCTCGCCGCTTGCAGCCACGCCGCCGCGCCCAAGCCGGCGCGGCGGCCCCTGGCAAGGCAGGCGGTCAGCAGATAGCCGCCGGTAGGCGCGTCCCAATCCAGCATCTCGCCCGCACAGAACACGCCGGGCACATCGCGCAGCATCAGGCCGGCGTCCAGCGCTTCTAGCCGTACCCCGCCGGCAGTGCTGATCGCTTCCGCGATCGGGCGTGGCCTTTTCAAGGTCAACGACAGGCGGTGGAGCGTGCGTGCCAGCAGCGCCGGGTTGTCCAGCTGTGATTTCTGCAGTACTTCGTACAGCAACGCTGCCTTGGCGCCGCTGATGCCGGCCTGTCGGCGCAGGTGCTCGCTGACGCTGCGGTGGCCTCGCGGCTTGGACAGGTCCTGCTGCAGTCGCTCCAGGCTGCGGCCCGGCACCAGGTCCAGCTGCAGGCTTGCGTGGCCATTGCGGGTGATGGCTTCGCGCAGTTCGGCCGACAGCGCGTAGACCAGGCTGCCTTCGATGCCGGTGGCGCTGATCACGCATTCGCCCTGCAGTGAATGTTCGCGGCCATCCGCATCGCGCCAGTGTGCGACCACCGGTTTAAGCGGCGCGCCCGCGTGCCGCGTGGCCAGGTGTGCACTCCAGTCGATGTCGAAGCCGCAGTTGGCCGGCTGCAGCGGCGCCAGCTGTATGCCGCGTACGCCAAGAATCGCCTGCCACGCACCGTCCGAACCCAGCTGCGGCCAGCTGCCGCCGCCCAGCGCGAGCACGCTAGCGTCCGCCTGCACTTCGATTCGACCTTCGGGGGTATCGAAGCACAGGCCCGCATCACTCCATCCCTGCCAGCGGTGGTGCACGTGGAAGCGCACGCCGCTTTCGCGCAGGCGTCGCACCCAGCCGCGCAGCAGCGGGGCAGCCTTCAGGTCGCTGGGGAACACCCTGCCGGAGCTGCCGACGAAGGTGTCCACGCCAAGGCCTTTGGCCCACGCACGCACCGCGTCTGCGTCGAATTCCTGCAGCCAGGCGGTGATTTCGGGCGCTCGCTCGCGGTAACGCCGTACGAATGCCGGCGAGGGCTCGGAGTGGGTCAGGTTCAATCCGCCCTTGCCGGCAACCAGGAACTTGCGACCCACCGAACCCTTGCCTTCATAGACGTCGACTTCAACGCCTGCCGCGCGCGCGACCTCGGCGGCCATCAGCCCGGCCGGTCCGCCGCCGATCACCGCCAGTCGCGGCATGGGTTCGGCGCCGTTCGGAACTGAATTGCTTGCAATCATGGCCGCATCAGCGCGGTTTGACGTCCAGCAGTTCAACCTCGAACACCAGCGACGCATTGGCCGGGATCACCCCGCCTGCGCCCTTGCGACCGTAGGCGTATTCGGCGGGAATCAGCAGCGTGCGCTTGCCGCCCACCTGCATGCCCGCGACCCCATCGTCCCAACCCCGGATCACCTGACCCTTGCCGAGTGCAAAGGTGAATGGCTGGCCATGGTCGAGGGAACTGTCGAACTTCAGGCCGCGCTGCAGGGGGGCATTCTCGTCGTACAGCCAACCGGTGTACTGCACGGTGACGTCGCTGGGCGGTGCCGCCGTCGCGCCGCTGCCCACTACGTCATCGATACGCTTCAATTCGGCCACGCTGCCGCCCGGTGGCGGGCCAGGATCGGCGCAGGCGCCAAGCAGCAGCAGGGCAAGGGTTGCAAGCAGCAGGCGCATGTTGGATTCCGGCATGGGGATGCGCGCAGGGTAGCGCATGCGTGGCGACCGGTCCCCGGCGGTTATCATTACCCCATGGCCAAGCTGTTGATGAACCTGCGTAACGTGCCCGAGGATGAAGCCGACGAAGTCCGCGCCTGGCTGCGCGACAACGGGCTGGAGTTCTACGAAACCACGCCCAGCCCGTGGGGAATCTCAGGCGGCGGGATCTGGATCAGCAACGATGGTGACCTCGTGCGCGCCAGGACGCTGATGGATGAATACCAGCAGCAGCGCCGGCAGCAGGCGCTGGCGCGCCAGGCTGACGCCGAACGCGACGGTAGCGCGGAAACTTTCGCCGGATCGCTGCGCGAGCAGCCATTGCGCGTGATCGGCAAGATAGTGGCGATCATCGGCGTGCTGGTCTTCACCCTCGCCTTGCCGCATTGCCTCCTGCGCTGATCCGGCTTGCCGGCATCGCCGGCCAGTTCAGCTAAACAGGCTGGACAGGGCGCCCAATCGGTTGCTCCAGTGCAGCGGCGTGAAGTGGGCGTGACCGGCAGTCATGGCGGGCACGGATTCAAGCAAGGCAAGATGGCTACCGTCGCCGGAGGCCGTTACCTCCAGCTGCACCCGGCCGGGAAAGACCCCGTCTGGGGTTTCCGGTGTCCAGGTGAAGGCCAGCCGGTGTGGGCGTTCAATCTCCAGGTAGCTGCCGCTGTAGCGAATGGCCGCATCGCCGTGCTGCGTCTGGATGTAGAGGTCACCGCCCTCACGCGGATCCAGGTCCATGCGCAGCACCGCATGGGCATCCGCATGCCCAGGAAACATCCACTGCCCCAGCAGGCGCGGCACCAGCCAGGCGTCGAACACCTGTGCGGGTGCGGCCTTGATATGTAGTTGGGTGTGGATCTGCTGCATGGCGTGCGGGTTAACGGTGACGGACAGGGGTGCCAGTATGCCGGTGCAGAAGCCTGCGCCACTACAATAGGTGGATGATCCTCAACGCCGCTGCCTACCAATTTACCCCGGTTGCCGATCCGGCATCCTTTGCCGGGCTGCTGCGGGACTGGACCCGGGCGGCGGACCTGCGGGGCTCGGTGCTGGTCGCACCGGAAGGCATCAACCTGTTCCTGGCCGGCAGTCCATCGGGCGTGCGCGGGATCTTCGCCAAGCTGCGCGCCGATCCCCGGTTCGCCGACATGCAGGTCAAATACAGCCACAGCAACACCCAGCCCTTCGCCCGGATGAAGGTCAAGGTCAAGCCGGAAATCATCAGCTTTCGCCGCGATGCAGCCTCGCCCCTGCGCGGGCGTGCGCCGGCCGTGGCTGCGCGAACCCTGGCGCAATGGCTGCAGCAGGGGCATGACGGGCAGGGCAGGGCAGTGGTGTTGCTGGATACGCGCAACCGCCAGGAGGTGGCCTACGGAACATTCGAAGGTGCCTTGACCCTGCCGATCGACCGGTTCACCCAGCTGCCCGCCGCGCTGGAGCCGCACCGTGACGCCTTGGCCGATGCCACCGTGGTCAGCTTCTGCACCGGCGGAATCCGCTGTGAGAAGGCGGCGCTGTGGATGCAGCAAGCCGGCATGGACAACGTGGTCCAGCTGGAGGGCGGGATCCTGGGCTATTTCGAGCAGGTGGGCGGACAGGGTTTCGACGGGAACTGTTTCGTCTTCGACCAGCGCGTAGCCCTGGATCCGGACCTGGCGCCGCTGGCCGCAGAGGCCATGCGCGCGCAGGACGATCCCGGACCAATTCGCAGGCCGTAGGAGCGACAGTAGGAGCGACCGTAGGAGCGACGTAAGTCGCGATGAGGCCCTCCCAGTGAAGCTCCATCGCGACTCATGTCGCTCCTACGACGCCGGGGGGATTCAAATGGCGTTGCCGGCCGCGTAGCCGGAGGCCCATGCCCACTGAAAGTTGTAGCCGCCCAGCCAGCCGGTCACGTCCACGACCTCGCCGATGAAATACAGCCCCGGGATTTTTTTCGACTGCAGGGTGCTTGAGGATAGCTCG
>JAJAZJ010000204.1 GCA_026785795.1 Pseudoxanthomonas sp. | reverse complement strand
CTGCCGTCGGGCAGCGCCCGGACGATGTCAAACAACTTGCGGGCCGGGATGGTGGTTTCGCCGTCCTGGGCATCATCCACCGCGCTGCGGGCGACCATTTCAACCTCCAGGTCGGTACCGGTCAGCGACAGCTGCCCGTTCTGGACCTGGACCAGGAAGTTGGCCAATACCGGCAATGTCTGCCGACGTTCGACTACGTTGACCACCTGGGTCAACGGTTTCAGCAGTGCTTCGCGTTGCAGACTGAAACGCATGTCGGTGGTGTCCCCTATGCTCTGTTTCTTGATAAAGAGTATTAAATCAAAAACTGGTGGTGATGGTTTTAGTGATTTCGGTTGATAAGCCACCTAAACCACTGAAGTGAATAGTCTTTCCGACTGTCAGAAACCCGGTATCGAGGCGCTGCCCGTGCTGGTGAAACCTGTGGACAACTTAACCGGTTATTTCTATCCCCATTTTATCCACAGCCCTGGTGGGTGTTTACTCACTGAGTTTGCGAATCAGTTTGTCCCAGTCCTCGTGCAACTTTCCATCGGTCTCCATGAGGTTCCGGATTTGCCGGCAGGCGTGCAGGACAGTGGTGTGGTCGCGGCCGGCAAAAGCATCACCAATCTCCGGCAGGCTGTGCTCGGTCAACTCCTTGGCCAAGGCCATTGCCACCTGTCGCGGACGCGCCAGTGAGCGCGTGCGCCGCTTGGACAGCAAATCCTTGATCTGCAGACCGTAATAGTCTGCCACGGTCTTCTGTATGTTGGGGATGCTGATTGCCTGCTGCTGCGCTCGCAGCAGGTCACGCAGCGTTTCCTGGGCAAATTCAGGGGTAATGGCGCGGCCGGTGAAGTTGGCGCGCGCGGCGAGCGTGTTCAGCGCACCCTCCAGATCGCGCACGTTGGACCGCATCTTCTTGGCCAGCAGGAAGGCCACGTCATCGGGGATGTCGAGCCCGCGCTCGTGCGCCTTGGCCAGCACGATAGCCGCGCGGGTCTCGAAATCGGGCGGTTCGATCGCCACCGACAAACCCCAGGCCAAACGCGACTTCAGCCTGGGCTCCAGCCCCTCCACCTCGCGCGGATAGCGGTCGCAGGTCAGGATAATCTGCTGACGGCCGTCAAACAGGGCGTTGAAGGTATGGAAGAACTCTTCCTGGGTTCGGTCCTTGCCGGCGAAGAACTGGATATCGTCGATCAACAGCGCGTCCACCTGCTGGAAACGGCGCTTGAACTGGTCCATCGACCTCTCTATCAAAGCCTTGGTCATGGCGCTGAAAAACTGCTCCGAGCGCAGGTAAAGGACGCGCGCCGCAGGTTTTTGCCGGCGCAGCTCGTTGCCGGCTGCAAACATCAGATGGGTCTTGCCCAGGCCCGTGCCGCCGTACAGCAACAGGGGGTTGTGGGCGCGATCGCCCGGCGCCTGTGCCGCCTGCCAGGCGGCGGCACGGCCCAGCTGGTTACTGCGGCCCTCGACGAAGTTGTCGAAGCTGTAATGCGAATCCAGATTGCCGGCATACGGCTCGGACGCGGCAAACACGGTGGTGACCGCCGCCGTCGGCTCGACGCTGCGCAAGCGCGAGCCGACCTCGACCGACACGTCCCGGTGCCCGGCGAAGTGGACCAACAAATCCTGGATCCGGGCCAGGTAGCGGGCACGCACCTGTTCGACGATGAAAGCGTTGGGGGCGTACAGGACCATGGCGTCGCTGTGCTGTTCGGCCTGCAGGGGCTTCAGCCAGGTGTGTACATCCTCGGCCGGCAGTTCGGCTTCGAGTCGTTCGAGGCAGCGGGGCCAAGCATCCATCGCGGGCGGCACGTCAGGGTTCGTTGTCGAAGGCGGTCGTGCCGGAGCTCAGGCGCCGGACGCGGGTGGGAACAGGAAACAGCAGCGAGCCACATTATCACGCGCATGCCACGCCCACCGGGACGCCTGCAGTCCCGCTGGCGGCACCTTCGCCAGCAGGACCAGAGCACCGCGGGAGTTGACCAAGCGCGCGGCGGGCATTAGACTTTCCGGCTCTTTCCATCACTATCCGCCCGAGGGCCCCATGGCCACCAAGCGCACCTACCAACCCAGCAACCTGAAGCGCAAGCGCGACCACGGCTTCCGTGCCCGCATGAAAACTGCCGACGGCCGCAAGATCCTGGCCCGTCGTCGCGCCAAGGGCCGTACGCGCCTCAGCGCCTGATGGCCCTGCCGCACGCTGCGGCCAAGCCCTGCAATGCCTGTCCTCCGCCAAAGTCCGCGCAACGCAGCGCGGACTTTTTCGTCTCAGCGTGAACACCACCTTTCCGCGTAGCGCGCGGGTGCGCACGGGCGCCGAGTACGCGCGCGTATTCGAGCTTGCCAGGCGCACTTCGGATCCGCTGCTGAGCCTGCACTGGCTGGCCTCCGAGTCCCCGGCTCGACTGGGCCTGGCGGTGTCACGCAAGGTTGATCCCCACGCCGTGGGCCGCAACCGGATCAAGCGTGCCCTGCGCGAGCGTTTCCGCCAGCTGCGCGGCCGTTTGCCCGGTGGTGACTACGTGCTGGTGCTGCGTCCAGCGGCGGCGAAAGCCAGTCGTGAACAGCTGGGCGCCTGCTTCGAGCACACTTTGCAGCGGGCAGGCGCATTGCCGCCGACCGCCGCGCCCGGCACAATGCCGCCGGTCGACAAACCTTCGTCTCTCCCTCCCACACCATGAACAAACCGGCCGCTGCTGCCGGTTGAGAAAGCCTGCCTGATGAACCAGACCCGTGTCTTCCTGCTCTTTGCCTGGCTGATGGTGGCGACCTTGCTGTGGATGGAATGGGGCAAGTTCAATGCACCCAAACCCGCCCCCACCCCGACCACGCAGGCAGTGACGTCCGCCTCCAGCACCGTGCCAGGCATGGTGCCACCTGCCCCCGTGACCGGCAGCACCACCCCGGCACTGCCGGCGACGCTGATGACGCCCACCACGCCGGCCACCCAGGCAATCGCAGAAACCCCGCGGGTCACGGTGAGCACGGACGTGCTGCGCCTGACCCTGGATGGCGGCAGCGTGCTGCAGGCCGAGCTGCTGAAGTATCCGCAAACCAAGGCCGCGGGGAGCCCGCCGGTGCGCCTGTACAGCGATGATCCAGCCCGCTTTTACACCGCGCAGAGCGGCTGGGTCAGCCAGAGCGCAGCCCCCAGCCACGAGCGCGGCTTTCTGCCCGAACAGGGCGCAGGTGAGGTGCTGCTGGCTTCCGACGCAGACGAGGTGTCGGTGCCGTTCCTGTGGACGGGTCCGGACGGGGTCAGCATTCGCCGCACCTATACCCTCAAGCGCGGCGACTACACGCTGCGGGTCCGCGATGAGGTCGTCAACAGCGGTGCAGGCGATTGGCAGGGCTATGTCTATCGACAGCTGCTGCGGGTGCCGCAAATCATCAAGACCGGGATGACCAACCCGGAGTCCTTCAGCTTCAATGGCGCCACCTGGTACAGCCCGGACGAGGGCTACCAGCGGCGCAAGTTCGCCAAGTTCCTGGATGACGGCAAGGTCGACAAGCAGACCACCACGGGCTGGATTGCGCTGCTGCAGCACCACTTCTTCAGCGCGTGGATACCCGACCCACGGGACAACATCAGCATTTCGCTGGACAGCGCGGCCGGTGGCCAGCAGGCGCTGATCCGCGCGATCGGCCCGGGGCTGAACGTGCCGGCAGGCCAGCAGGCGAGCACCGAGGCGCGCCTGTACCTGGGGCCGAAGCTGGTGGATCAGATGAAGGCGCAAAACGTGCCCGGCTTGACCCGCGCGGTGGACTACAGCCAGTTTTCCATCTTCGCCCTGATCGGCCAGGGCCTGTTCTGGGTGCTGGACCATCTGCACTCGCTGTTGGGCAACTGGGGCTGGGCGATCGTCGGCCTGGTGGTGCTGGTGAAGCTTGCGCTGTATCCGCTGTCGGCGGCGCAGTACAAGAGCTTTGCCAAGATGCGCCAGTTCCAGCCGCGCATCGCGCAGCTGAAGGAACGCTACGGCGACGACAAGCAGAAGTTCCAGCAGGCGATGATGGAGCTGTACAAGAAAGAGAAAATCAACCCCATGGGCGGCTGCCTTCCCATCCTGGTGCAGATGCCGATATTCCTGGCGCTGTATTGGGTGCTGGTAGAGTCAGTGGAGCTGCGGCAAACGCCGTGGCTGGGCTTCTGGATCAATGACCTGACCGCGCGTGATCCGTATTTCATCCTGCCCGCCGTCAACATGCTGGTGATGTGGCTGACCCAGAAGATGACGCCCACCATGGGCATGGATCCAATGCAGCAGAAGATGATGCAGTTCATGCCGCTGGTGTTCGGCGTGATGATGGCCTTCATGCCGGCAGGACTGGTGCTGTACTGGGTCACCAACGGTAGCCTGGGCCTGCTGCAGCAGTGGTGGATGACCAAACGCCATGGGCAGCCGCCAGCCGCCAACGAAGCGGTCGCCAAGTAGCGACACGCCACGCAATAAACAGAAGCCCGCCGCAAGGCGGGTTTTTATTCTGGAGTATGCAAGACTCCTTGCCGATGCACGCCAGCCAGCCGAAACAGGAACGCAACGACACCATCGCTGCCGTGGCGACTGCCGCCGGCGCCGGCGGGATCGGCATCGTGCGCCTGTCGGGCCCACGCGCGCTGTTGATCGGTCAATCCATCTGCGCGCAGTCGCTTGCCCCCAGGCACGCGCACTACGTGCGCTTCCGTGATGAAGACGGCAGCAGCCTGGACGACGGCATTGGCCTGGCCTTTCCCGCACCCAACAGCTTCACCGGCGAAGACGTGGTGGAGCTGCAGGCGCACGGGAGCCCGGTGTTGCTGCAGCAGCTCGTCGCGCGGGCCTGTGCGCTCGGCGCGCGCCCGGCCCGGCCGGGGGAGTTCAGCGAGCGCGCTTTCCTCAACGGTCGCCTTGACCTGGCCCAGGCCGAAGCCGTTGCCGACCTGATCGCCGCCTCTGACACCCGTGCCGTCCGCGCTGCCCGGCGCTCGCTGGAAGGGGTGTTCTCGCAGCGAGTGGAGGCGCTGGCCGACGCGTTCTCGGCGCTGCGCGTCCATGCCGAAGCGGCGATTGATTTCGCCGACGAATCGCTGGATACATTGGGCGGGGCCGCACTGATGGCCAACTTGAATGCGGCGCTCAACCAGCTGGTGTTGCTGTTGGCGGATACCGAGCGCGGCCGTCGTCTGCGGGACGGCCTGCATGTGGTCATCGTCGGCCCGCCCAATGCCGGCAAAAGCTCGCTGCTCAATGCCCTGGCCGGACGTGCCCGGGCCATCGTCACTGACGTAGCCGGGCCCACCCGCGACCCCCTGCACGAACCCATCCGCCTGGACGGCCTGCAGCTGACCCGGGGGGACACGGCCGGTCTGCGCGCGGGCGGAAATATCATTGCGCGTGAAGGGATGCGACGCGCCCGCGCGGAGCTGCAG
>JAJAZJ010000203.1 GCA_026785795.1 Pseudoxanthomonas sp. | reverse complement strand
GCGCCGAATACAGCAGGCTTTCGATTTCCCGGTCGGTCAGCCGACGTGCCGGCCGCGCCGGATTGCCCAGCCACAGCTCAGCTTCGCCCACCGTTTTGCCCGGCCCGACCACCGCGCCGGCGCCGACGAAACCGTGGTCCTGCACGGTGGCTCCATCCAGGATGCAGGCGCCCATGCCGATCAGGCAGCGGTTGCCGATGGTGCAGGCGTGGATGATGGTGCCGTGGCCAATGGTGACGTCCTCGCCAATCAGGGTGGGGTGGCCGGCCTGCGTGTACGGGCTGTGGTGGCTGACGTGGATGATGCTGCCGTCCTGCACGTTGGTGCGCGCGCCGATGCGGATGTGGTTCACGTCACCGCGGATCACCGTGCCCGGCCATACCGACACGTCATCGCCCAGCACGACGTCACCGATCACGGTGGCGGCAGGGTCCACGTAAACGCCTGTGCCCAGCGTGGGCAATTGCCCCAGATAGGGTCGAATCGAGCTCATGGCCCCATTGTAATGCGCAAGGAACCCGCACCCGCACTACACTGCGGTGCATGGAATCCACTGCCGATACCCCGATCAGCGCCCTGGCCCCCGCCCTGCAGCAGCTGCGCCAGGCGTGGCAGGCGAACAAGCCCGACTATGACCAGCGCCGCGCGGACCTGCAGCGCCTGCGCGACGCGCTGAAGCAGCGCCTGCCGGAGATGGCCGACACCATCGCCGCCGACTTCGGCCACCGTTCGCGTCATGAGTCGCTGATTGCCGACGGCATGACCGTGCTCAACGAAATCGATCATCTGTCTTCGCACCTGCGCGGCTGGATGAAGCCGCGACGCGTGGGCGTGGGCTGGCGCTTCTGGCCCGCTCGCGCCGAGGTGCGCAGTGAACCGGTCGGCGTGGTCGGGGTGATCTCGCCGTGGAACTACCCGGTCAATCTGGCCCTGATTCCATTGGCTACCGCGATTGCCGCGGGCAACCATGTCTACCTCAAACCGTCCGAGCATACGCCGCGAACCACCGCGTTCCTGCGCAGCCTGCTGGAAGGCGTTTTTCCGGTCAATCGCGTCGCGGTCGCAGCAGGCGGCGCCGAGCTGGCGGGCGCATTCGCCGGGCTGCCCTTCGACCACCTGGTATTCACCGGCTCGACCGCCGTCGGCCGCAAGGTCATGGCCGCTGCCGCCCCCAACCTGACCCCGCTGACCCTGGAGCTGGGCGGAAAATCGCCGGCCATCATCTGCGCCGACTACCCGGTGGAACAGGCCGCCGCGCGGCTGGCGACCGGCAAGTGGTTCAACGGCGGCCAGACCTGCATCGCGCCGGATTACGTGCTCATCGACGAAGGCCGCGTGCCTGCCCTGGTCCAGGCGCTGCGCGTACAGGTGCTGGAGCGTTACGGTGATTTTTCCGAGCCGGGCGACTACACCCGCATCATCAACGACGGCCAGTACCGGCGCCTGCGCGGCTATCTGGACGATGCGCGGGCGCGCGGATTGGACGTGGTGGAGCTGGCCACCGTGGACGCCACGCGCGCCGCCGCCGAGCGCCTGCTGCCGCCCACCCTGGTGCTCGAGCCCGGCGACGATGCCAAGGTGATGCAGGAAGAGATCTTCGGCCCGATCCTGCCAATCAGGACCTATCGCACGCTGGACGAGGCCATCGCCTTCGTCAACGCGCGCGACCGGCCGCTATCGATGTATCCGTTCAGCCGTGATCGCGGCAACGTGGAGAAAATACTGCATAACACCCTGGCCGGCGGCGTGACCGTCAACGACACCGTGCTGCATTTCGGCATCAACGACCTGCCTTTTGGCGGCATCGGCCCCAGCGGCATGGGCGCCTACCACGGCCGCGCCGGCTACGATGCGCTCACCAAGGCGCTGCCTATCTTGTGGCAATCGCGACGCGCCGGCAGCGACCTGCTGAAGCCGCCCTATTCCAGGGTGGCGCGCTTCATCGACTTCATCGTGCGTTAGGCGTCACCATCGCTGGCGGCCAGGTGCATCGCATCGACGCGGGTCAAGTCACGCTCTCCTGGCGCTACACTTCCGCCATGAAAATTGCCAGCTGGAACGTCAACTCACTCAACGTGCGCCTGCCGCACCTGCTGCAGTGGCTGCAGGATTTCGCGCCCGACGTGGTCGGCCTGCAGGAAACCAAGCTGGAGGACCACAAGTTCCCGGATACCGCGCTGGCCGAGGCCGGCTACCGCAGCGTATTTGCCGGGCAGAAGACCTACAACGGCGTGGCGTTGCTCTCGCGCCTTCCCGCCGCCGACGTGCAGGTGGGGATACCCGGCTTCGACGATGAGCAGAAGCGCGCCATCGCCGCCACCGTGGGCGACGTGCGCGTGGTCAACCTGTACGTGGTCAACGGCCAGGACGTGGGCACCGACAAGTACGCCTACAAGCTGCGCTGGCTGCAGGCGGTGCAGGCCTGGCTGGAAAGCGAGCTGCGCCAGCATCCCAGGCTGGTGGTATTGGGCGACTTCAACATCGCGCCGGATGATCGCGACGTGCACGATCCCGGGGTGTGGAATGACGACCATATCCTCACCTCCCGCGCAGAGCGCGATGCACTCAAGCGCCTGTATGCGCTGGGCCTGCATGATGCGTTCCGCCTGCATCACCAGGCCAGCGGCATCTTCAGCTGGTGGGACTACCGCATGGCCGGCTTCCGCCGCGACCTGGGACTGCGCATCGACCTGACCCTGGTGTCCGACGCGCTGCGCGACGCTGCACATGCCGCCGGCATCGATCGCGAGCCACGCACCTGGGAGCGTCCCAGCGACCATGCGCCAGCTTGGGTCGAGCTCCTCGACTGACCCAGCGGACCAGGCGGGCTTCGTTGACTGGTCAGCTCAGCGGCAACCCTGGATGAACAAAGGCCCGGCATTGCCGGGCCTTTGTGGTGCCACGAGCCATGGGTGCGTCTCAAAGCGCACGCGGTCGCAGCAAACCCCTTACAGCGACCTGCCGCGTGTGAGCAGGTTGACGATCAATAGAAGCACCACGGCGCCGATGAAGGCAGTGATCAGGAAGCCGAGCGTGCCACCCATTGCAAAACCCATCATGGGCAGCAGCCAGCCACCCAGAAAACCACCAATGATGCCGACCACCACATTGAGGATGATGCCCTGCTGGCCGTCGCGCTTCATCACGATGCTCGCCAACCAGCCTGCAATACCGCCAACGATCAAATAGATCAGAAAATTCATCCAGTGTTCTCCTTGTACAACCGGTGGGAATGCGCTCCCGCATCATTGCGGAAGCAGTTGCAGTGACCTCTCAACTTGCGCCAGCCTACGCCGCCTGCCTGTTAACCGACTGTCAAGAACCTGCCCTGATGGGGCATTCTTGCGGTGCATTGGCTTGATAGCGGAAACCGGCACCGCTTGCAAACCGCGCCGCAGCAGTACGCACGCGGATGGACGCGAATCGGCTACATTGCAGCCGGTGCATCTCACCTGTCCCGCGCCCCCGGCCCGTCTGTGGCTGCTGCCGCACCCGCGCTGCGCGCGTGGCGAGCCGGCGGTGCGCCCGCTGCTGTGCGAAGCGCTGGGCTGCAGTGACGACGACCTGCCGCTGACCCGCGGCAGCCAGGGTCGCCCCCTGCTGGGGCCACCCTACGAGCGTCATGACGTGGGCTGGAGCCACAGCGGCGAGGCGTTGCTCCTGGCGCTGGGCGAATCGGTCCAGCTTGGCGTGGACATAGAACAGATGCGTCCACGCCCGCGTGCGCGTGAGCTTGCGCAGCGCTTCTTCCATCCCGATGAAATCGCGTGGCTGGCCGGGCAGCCTGCGGACGCGGTGGGAACCTGCTTCATCCGCCTGTGGTGTGCCAAGGAAGCGGTGCTCAAGGCACACGGCAAGGGCTTGTCCTTCGGCCTGCACAAGCTGGCCTTCGCCGAGGCATCGGGTGCACTGCGCCTCGTGGCCTGCGATCCTGCGCTGGGCGGGCCGGAGGAGTGGCACCTGCACGAATGGACTCCGTCGGCCGGCTATCAGGCCGCATTGGCCTGGCGCGCACTGGCGTAAGCGCGCCGGCAGCGGGCAGATGCTTGCCATCGCGCGCCTGCGATAATCGCCGCATGAGCGATCCCGCCTTCCCCGCCGCACTGCAGGAGGAGCTGCGCCGTGGCCTGGCCGCACTGCAGCTTGATGCCGACGCACTGGCACCGGCCCTACTTGCCTACCTGGCCCTGCTGGACCGCTGGAACCGCACCTACAACCTGACTGCAATCCGTGACCCGCGCGAGATGGTGACCCGGCACCTGCTGGATTCGCTGGCGATGCAGGCCTTCGTCGAAGACGGTTCCCTCGCCGACCTGGGCACCGGCCCCGGGCTGCCCGGGATTCCGCTGGCGATCGCGCGGCCGGGCCTGCAGGTCACCCTGGTGGAAAGCAACGGCAAGAAAGCGCGCTTCCTGCGCGAAGCCCTGCGCACGCTGGGCCTGGGCAATGCGCGCGTGGCCGAATCGCGTGCCGAAGCGCTGGACGAACCGGGCGCTTACGACGCGATCACCGCCCGCGCCCTCGACGACCTGGCCGGGATCATTCGCGTCGGCGGACACCTGCTGCGCCCGGGCGGGCGCCTGCTGGCAATGAAGGGCGTTCGTCCGGACGCGGAAATCGCCGCCCTGCCGACGGGGTGGCACCTGCAAGCCCTGCATGTGCTGGCGGTTCCGGGGTTGGCGGGCGAACGCCATCTGGCCATCGTGGGCCGTGACGCCCGCGATCCCGCATAATCCCCGACCCACGACCGCTCCACGAGGCGTCCCACGCATGGCCCGCATCATTGCCATTGCCAACCAGAAAGGCGGGGTCGGCAAGACCACCACCGCGGTCAACCTGGCGGCCGCGCTGGCGCGTGCGCCGAAGCGGGTGCTGCTGGTCGACCTGGACGCGCAGGGCAACGCGACCATGGGCAGCGGCGTGGATAAACGCGAACTGCAGGCCTCCAGCTATGACGTGTTGCTCCAGGAAGCCGATGCGCGTGCGGTGGTGGTCACCACCGCGGAAGGATTCGACCTGCTGCCCGGCAATACCGACCTGACCGCGGCGGAAATCCAGCTGATGGACGTAGCGCATCGCGAGCAGCGCCTGAAGACCGCGCTGGATCCACTGCGCGGCGACTATGATTTCATCCTGATCGACTGCCCGCCGGCGCTCTCGCTGCTTACCCTCAATGCGCTGACCGCGGCCGATTCGATCCTGGTGCCAATGCAGTGCGAGTACTACGCGCTGGAAGGCCTCAGCGCGCTGCTCGAGACCATCGAGGCGCTGAAGGTGCGGCTCAATCCGCAGCTGGAGATCGAAGGCGTGCTGCGCACCATGTTCGACGTGCGCAACAACCTGGCCAACGCGGTATCGGCCGAGCTCACCACCCATTTCGGCGACAAGGTGTTTCGCACTATCGTGCCGCGCAACGTGCGCGTGGCCGAGGCCCCCAGCCACGGCCAGAGCATCGTCGGCTACGACAAGGCCAGCCGCGGCGGCGTAGCCTACCTGGGCCTGGCCGGTGAAATCCTGCGGCGCCAGTCCGAACGCGAGAAACAGCAAACCAGGCCGCAAGCCAGCCATCCGGAGAACGTGTAAATGTCCGCCCCCAAGAAGCGCGGCCTGGGCCGCGGCCTGGAAGCCTTGCTCGGCCCCAGGGCCGCGACCACCCCGCCGCCGGAAGCCCAGCCGGGCGAGATCCTGCGCCAGATTCCGCTCAAGCAGCTGCAGCCCGGCAAGTACCAGCCGCGCCTGCACATGGATCCGGCCAAGCTGACCGAGCTGGCCGAGTCGATCAAGGCCCAGGGCGTGATCCAGCCAATCGTGGTGCGCCAGCTTGCGCCGGGCAAGTTCGAGATCGTGGCCGGCGAGCGCCGCTGGCGCGCCTCGCAGGAGGCCGGCCTGACCGAGATGCCGGTGGTGGTGCGCGACCTGGACGACCGCACCGTCATCGCCATGGCGCTGATCGAGAACATCCAGCGCGAAGACCTCAATCCACTGGAGGAAGCGCAGTCGCTGCAGCGCTTGATCAACGAATTCTCCTTGACCCATGCCGAGGCCGCCGGAGCGGTGGGCCGCTCGCGCGCCGCGGTGTCCAACCTGCTGCGGCTGCTGGCGCTGCCCCCCGCCATCCGCCCCCTGCTCGAGGCACGTCGGCGGGAAATGGGCCACGCCCGCGCCCTGCTCACCCTGTCCCCCGAGCTGGCCAGCAAGCTGGCCTCCGACGCCGCCGAGCAGGGCTGGTCGGTGCGCGAGGTGGAGCATCGGGCCCAGCAGTTCGGCAGCGGCCAGCGCCCGGCCAGCGCCCGCAAGTCCGGCGGCAAGCCAGGCAAGCCGTCCCCGCAGGCCGACATTGCCTCGCTTGAGACCGAGCTGTCCGAGTCGCTGGGCGCCAAGGTCAGCATCGCCCACGGCCGCACCGGCCGGGGCAAGCTGGTGATCCATTACACCGACCTGGACACCCTGGACGGCCTGCTGGAGCGGCTGCGAAGCCCGCGCTGAGGCGGGCCGCACCCCCGGTCTGCGGCCCCTGACCGGGGACCGACCAAACCGGCGCCCGGCGCCCAAGTATTTGCGCGACAAGGGAAAGCCGGGCACAATGCGCGGCTCGCTGCGTCCGGTTCTACCGGATTTGCGCCCGGAAGTGCGATTCCGGCCCGCCCCGGCAGTGGACCCAACCCCGTATCGCGTGATGCCTTTCCCATCCCGGGAGGTGCATCGGGGCCGCCGTCTCCCTGGCTAAGGGCGACAAAAATCACAATCGAGGTGCGTAATGTCCCGCGTATGCCAAGTGTCCGGCAAGCGTGTGATGACGGGTAACAACGTCAGCCACGCCAACAATAAAACCCGCCGTCGTTTCCTGCCCAACCTGCACGAGCGCCGCTTCTGGGTCGCCAGCGAGAACCGCTGGATCAAGCTGAAGGTTTCCGCGCATTCGCTGCGCACCATCGACAAGAACGGCATCGACTCCGTTCTGGCTGAGCTGCGCGCGCGCGGCGAAAAGGTCTGAGGAGATAAGACATGGCAGGCAAACGCGACAAGATCCGTCTGATCTCCTCGGCTGGCACGGGGCATTTCTACACTACGGACAAGAACAAGAAGAACACCCCGGGCAAGATGGAAATGAGCAAGTACGACCCGGTCGTGCGCAAGCACGTGCCCTACAAGGAAGGCAAGATCAAGTAATCCGCGCCCGGCGCAGGTTGCAGCAGCTTCCAGCACGAAACCCGCCCGCAAGGCGGGTTTCTTTTTGGCGCAGCGCCAGCGACGGGAATACGCACCCGGCCGCTTTGAGGTTTTGCGGCGCAGCCCGCGGAACCGAGTGATGGGCGAACTCCTGAAGCCTGTGGGGCAGGCGGCGGCGGCGTTATCTGCAGGGGTCTGGCTGCTGGCGCTGGACCGGGCGATCCGCCCGGCCGCCCTGCTGTGGACCCCCCCTAAACCGAGCGGTCCCGGTGCGCGGCTGGCGGAGTCGCTGATGTAGGGGAGGCCGGCAGGCGATCCCCTACAATTCACAGGATGCATTCCGACTTGCCCGGTCCCGGATTCGATATCGCCATCATTGGCGGCGCTGCCGGTGGCGTGCTCACGGCACTGCACATACTGGATCAGGCGAGTGGCGGAACGCGCATCGTGATGATCGAGCCAGCGGCCTGCCTGGCACAGGGCGTGGCCTATGCGACCCACTATGCCGAGCACCTGCTCAACGTGTCGGCAGGGCGCATGAGTGCATTCAATGACCGGCCGGGGGACTTCGTTGATTTCCTCGTGGGCGAGGGCGACAGCGAAACACCTGAAAAGATCAGCGCCGTTTATGCCGAACGTCGTCGCTACGGCGCGTATCTGCGCGCCCGCCTGGAGCAGGCGCGCAGCACCGCTGCAGCGCATTTCGAAGTGCGCCAGGACCGCGTGACCGGCATGCAGCTGCAGGACGGTGCGTGGCGGCTGGCGCTGCAGTCCGGTCCCTCCCTGTTGGCGCGCAGCGTGGTGCTTGCGGTGGGCAACAACGCCAGGCCATTGCCGGCCCGGAACGCGTCCAGCCTGCCGCCTGGGCTGGTATCCGAAGCCTGGGATTTCGACGCCATCAAGCGCATTCCGGTCGAAGCCGACGTCTGCATCGCCGGTTCGGGACTGAGCATGGTCGACGCCGCGCTGAGCCTGGCGGCAAACGGGCATCGCGGCCATATCCATGTGCTGTCGCGCCACGCGCTGCTGCCGCTGCCGCATGCAGCGGGACATGCGCTGGCGCCGATGAATGCCGAATCCCTGCAGCCACTTTCCCTGCGCGCCCGCATGCGCCGCCTGCGCCAGGCCGCTGATGGGGCCCAGGCGCAGGGACTGCCGTGGCAGGCGGTGATGGAAGCGGTCAGGCCCTCGGTGCAGGCACTGTGGTCGACCCTGTCACTGGGTGACCAGCAGCGCTTCCTGCGCCACGGGGGGCGCTACTGGGACGTACATCGCCATCGCATCGCCGCAAGCGTGCATGCACAGCTGGTTCGGCTGCAGGCCGACGGGCAGCTGCAGCTGCATCGTGGGCGCATGCACACGGTGGAATACGACAGCACGCGTATCGTGGTCACCCTGAGCACCGCAGACGCAGGCTCGCAGCAGATCCAGGTCGACCGTATTGTCAACGCCACCGGCGTGGAAATGCGCGCAGCGCACATGCGCAATCCCGTGCTCTCAGATCTGCTGC
>JAJAZJ010000202.1 GCA_026785795.1 Pseudoxanthomonas sp. | reverse complement strand
GCCGCGCCGAGCCGCTGCGCGCGCTCGGCGGCGCACGCACGCTGCAGATGGTCAGCGCCGTCTCCGGCCTGTTCGCCACCGCGCAGGCCACGTTCGCCGCTGACAAGGCCGCCAAAGCCGCCGACAGTGCGCAAGGCGCCGCGCAGGCTGCGACACCACCCGCGCCTGCACCCGCACCGGCAGCCGCAGCCGGCAGCGCCTACATCCCGCCCTCAGCGCGCGCCAGCCGCACCCCGGACCCGATGCACGACGCGCAGCCGCGCCCGGCCGAAGCGGCCACGGAAATATCCGAACGCTGATCGTCATCCACGTGCACAGCACCGCCACCTCCTCCTCAACGCGAGTGCCCACTTGAGCCTGCTGCCACCCGATCCGCTCATCCCCGCTGATGAATCCGACGTGCCCGCAGCGGCCATGACGGCGCCGCGCCCGCGCGCCTCCGTCGCCGTGCTGGTGCTGGCCACGCTGGCCGTGGGCTACACGCTGTGGGCGGCACAGGACCTGCTGCTGCCGGTGCTGCTGGCAATGTTCTTCGCGCTGGTGGCCAACCCCATCGTGCGCCTGCTCAAGCGTCTGTGGGTGCCGCGCGCCCTGGGTGCGGTGCTGGTCGTGGTGGGAGGGCTGGCCACGGCCGCCGCGCTCGGCAGCCAGCTCGTGGTACCGGCCACCGAGTGGGTGGGCAATGTGCCGCGCGAGCTCAAGCAGCTGGCGCCAAAACTGCGTGAGTGGGCCAAGCCGATGCAGGAAGCCAACCAGGCCGCGGAGAACATCGCACGCGCCGCGGGCGGTGAGCCGGCCAAGCGTGTCCAGGTAGTGCGCACCGAGGTGGACGACCCGTACCGGATGCTGATGACTACCCCGCCCATGCTGGCGTCGATGGCGGCGGTGGTGTTGCTGACCCTGTTCTTCCTGTTCTACGGCGAAAACCTGCAGCGGCGTGCAATCGCGCTGCTGCCCGGGCACCAGCAAAAGAAAGTTACCGTGGAGGTAATGCGCTCGATTGAACTCGAACTGTCGCGTTACGTGCTGACCATCAGCGTAATCAATGTGCTGGTCGGCCTGGTGTTCGCCGGCTTCCTGTACGCGCTGCAGCTGCCGCTGCCCGAAGCGCTACTGTGGGGCACGGTGGTGGCGCTGCTGAATTTTGCGCCGTACGTGGGCGCGCTGATCGGGATGGGCCTGATGTTGGTGGTGGGCTTCGTGAGTTTCGAGGACCCGTGGCTATCGGTGCTCCCGGCCTTGTTCTACGTGGGCCTGAACACCCTGGAAGGGCAGATCGTGACCCCGATCGTGCTCGGCCGGCGCATGGCCCTGTCGCCGCTGGTGCTGATCCTGGCGCTGCTGCTGTTCGGATGGCTTTGGGGAATCATCGGCCTGCTGCTGGCGGTGCCGCTGCTGGTCTGCGTGAAGCTGGCGCTGGCGCGCGTGGAGGGCATGGATGGCTGGGCGCGGCTGCTGGAATGAGCCGCGGCGGACGACGCGGTAACATGCGTCGATGAGTTTCCCCGTCCACGCCATCACCCTGGACCTCGACGACACCCTGTGGCCGTTTGCGCCGATCGGTGCGCGCATCGAGCACGTGCTGCACGCCTGGATGCTGCAGCACAGCCCGCGCACGGCGGACATGTTCCCGGTAGCGCGGATGCGCGCACTGCGCGATGAAGTCTTCAGCTCCAATCCGCAGCTGGGGCACGACATGTCCACGCTGCGGCGCATGACCCTGGCCCGTGCGCTGGGCGAAAGCGGTGCCGACATGACGCTGCTGGACGCGGCCTACGACGCGTTCTACGCCGAGCGCAACCGGGTGGAGTGCTATCCGGACAGCGTGGCCGCACTGGCGCGCATCGCCGCGCGCGTGCCGGTGGCCGCGCTGACCAACGGCAACGCCGACCTGGCGCAGATTGGCCTGGCCCACCATTTCAGCTTCCAGCTGGGCGCGTGCGAACACGGCGCGGCCAAGCCCGAGCCCAGCATTTTCCTGGCCGCCTGCGAACGCCTGGGCGTACCGCCTGCGCTGGTGCTGCACGTGGGCGACCACCACGAGATGGACGTAGCCGGGGCCTGCCGCGCCGGCCTGCGCGGCTGCTGGATCAACCGCGAAGGCCATGCATGGACCCGCGCTGACCTGCAGCCGGACCTGCAGTTCGACACCCTCACCGCGCTGGCCGACTGGCTGGACGCCACCCAATCCGCACCCACGGAGCACGCCGCCGCATGAACCCGCCCACCGGCTTCACCCGCGACGCCACTGCGGCCCTGCCCCTGCATGTACTGGATGCCGCTCAGTTCACCGCCTGGCGCAGGGGCCAATCCACCAGCGTGCAGGCCTGGGCTGACGCGCAGCCGTTCAGCGCAGCGCCCGGCGGCGTGCTGCTGCTGCCCGCTGCCGACGGCATTGCCGCGGCGGTACTGGGCATCGGCGACCCGCTTGATCCTTATGCCTACACGCATGCGCCACAGGCACTGCCCGAAGGCGACTGGCAGCTGGCCACTGCGCTGGGCGACGAAGCCGCGGCCGCGCTGCAGCTGGGCTGGGGCCTGGGCAGCTACCGCTTCAACCGCTACAAGGCCGCGCCGCGCGCGCCAGCGCGGCTGCTGCTGAATCCCGCCCACGCCGAAGCGCTGGACCTGCTGGCCGCGTGCGTGCGCGTGCGCGACCTGGTCAACACGCCCACCGAACACATGGGCCCGCAGCAGCTGGAAGACGTGGCGCGCGAAATCGCGCACGCGCACGGCGCGGAGATCGAAGTAATCACGGGAGAGGAACTGCTGGCGCGCAATTTCCCCGCCATCCACGCGGTGGGCCGCGCTTCGCACCGCGCGCCGCGCCTGATCGCGCTGCGCTGGGGCGACCGCGCGTTGCCGCACGTCGCGCTGGTCGGCAAGGGCGTGTGTTTCGACACCGGTGGCCTGGACATCAAGCCGGCCGAGGGCATGCGTAACATGAAGAAAGACATGGGCGGCGCGGCGCACGCGCTGGCCCTGGCCGAGCTGGTGATGGCGCGCAAGCTGCCGCTGCGCCTGACCGTGCTGGTGCCGGCGGTGGAGAACGCAATCGGCCCGGACGCCTACCGCCCCGGCGAAGTCATCGCCACGCGCCAGGGCTTGAGCGTGGAGATCGACAACACCGATGCCGAGGGGCGCATCGTGCTGTGCGATGCGTTGACTTACGCCAGCGAAGACCCGGCGGAGATCCTGCTGGATTTCGCCACCCTCACCGGCGCCGCGCGCATCGCCCTGGGCCCGGACCTGCCGGCGCTGTTCGCCAACAACGATGCCCTGGCCAACGACTGGCTGGCGGCCGGCGAGCGCACCCGCGACCCGCTCTGGCGCATGCCGCTGTGGCGCCCCTACCTGCGCTACCTCAACAGCCATATTGCCGACCTGGCCAACGCCGGCTCGCGCATGGCCGGCGCGGTGACCGCCGCACTGTACCTGGAGCGCTTCGTGCCGGCCACGCAGGCATGGGCGCACCTGGACGTGTACGCGTGGAACGACAGCGAACGCCCAGGTCGTCCCGCCGGCGGCGAAGCGCTGGCCCTGCGCGCTGCGTTCGAGATGCTGAAAACGCGCTACCCCGGTTGAGCTGCGCGTCCTTGCGGGGTTGGCCTTGGCCCAACCTGCACAGCTACAGCCAGCCCTTCTGCCGCGCCAGGCGATAGGCCTCGATGCGGTTGCCGACGCCCAGCTTGCCGATGGCTTCGGACAGGTAGTTGCGCACCGTGCCGTGCGAGAGATTGAGCTGCGCGGCGATATCGGCGGCCGACATGCCCTCGCCCGCCAGGCGCAGCACCTGCCGCTCGCGGTCGTTGAGCGGGTCAGCCTCGCCCCAGGCGTCGAGCGCGAGCTGCGGGTCGATTACGCGCCCGCCGCGATGCACCTGCCGCAACGCGTCGGCCAGCTGCTCCGCCGGTGCGTCCTTCAGCAGGTAGCCCATTACGCCCGCCTCCAGCGCGCGACGCAGGAACCCTGCGCGCGCAAACGTGGTGACGATGACCACTTTCACCGGCAGCGCGTGGCGCTGGATGCGCTGCGCGAGCTCGAGTCCGGTCAGTCCCGGCATCTCGATGTCGGTGACCAGCAGGTCGGGCTTGAGCCGCTGCAGCTCGCGCCACGCACTTTCGCCGTCGGCCGCCGCTCCCAGTACCTCGATGTCGCTTTCCATGCCGAGCAGCGCGGCCAACGCGCCGCGCAGCATCGCCTGGTCCTCGGCAATCAGGATGCGGATCAACTTGGGGCCAGGGTCGTGGTCATGGTTGGCACATTAGCAAACCCCTCACTCCGTAGGAGCGGGCCCTGCCCGCGATGCTCCGCATCCATCTGCCAAGCTGCTTGATTAATCCGGCAAGAAAGCATCGCGGGCGGGGCCCGCTCCTACAGGGAAACGTCATCGTTCGCCGCCAGCGGCACGCGCACTTCGACCCGGGTGCCGCGGCCACCGCCGGCATCGATGCGCAGGCTTCCGTGCACGCCTTCGATGCGCTCGCGCATGCCCGACAGTCCGTTTCCCGGCATGATTGCGCCGCCGCGGCCGTCGTCGTCGATGCGTAGCACGGCATCGCCGCCTTCCATGCCAAAGCTGGCCTGCGCATGCTGGACACCGGCATGGCGCTGGATGTTGGTTGCGGCCTCGCGCACGGTCAACGCCAGCGCACTCTCCACCCCAGCTGGCAGGGCGCTGTTGCCGAATGACTCGTCGAAGCGGTAGTCGAAGGCCACGCCATCGGTTTCCAGCAGCAGTTTGGCCGACGCCAGCTCCGCCGCGATGCCGGCCGCACGGATTCCGCTGACCGCGCGCCGTACCTGCGCCAGCGCATCGCGCGAAACGCGGCTGACATCATTGATTTCGCGCCGCGCTGCGGTCGGGTCGCGTTCGAGCAGGCGCCCGGCCAGGTCGGACTTCAGCGCCACCATCGACAGGGTGTGCCCCAGCAGGTCGTGCAGGTCGCGGCCGATGCGTTCGCGTTCGGCCAGCCCCGCAAGCCGCCGCACTTCCTCGTGCGAGAGCTTCAGCGCGGCGTCGCGGTCGCGGTTGATCCGTTCCACCGCCACGATCACGCCGATGATCGCGGTGACTATCGGCATCCACACCAGCGCCTGCCACGGGAAGCCAATGTAGTACGCATACGCAAGCAACACCGCATTGAGCAGCGCCAGCACGCCGAGGTAGCGGACAATCGACGTGCTGCGGTGCGGCTGCAGCATTACGCAGCCGAACACGAAATAACTCAGCCCCGAGGGATACCACGGCAGCAGCGCCAGGCACAGCGCCACCATCCCCAGCGCGCACCACCTGGCCCTGCGCGGCGCCGCGACCAGGGTCATGGCGTACAGCCACAGGAACAGCGGGTACGAGACCAGCGTCAGCAGCAGCCAGCGCAGGGTGTAGCCGTAGGCACCGCCGAACATCCCCGGGGTGATGAACACCCACACCGACCAGACGATATGCACGACGTCGGTCCAGGGCGAGCGACCCATGCGCAAGGTGTGCGCGGTGATCGAATCCGGTGCCGGTGCCAGCCAGCCGGGCCAGCGCATGCGTATCATCTTCCCCTCCGGGTTGTGTGGATCGCGATCATCGCCAACGTCCCGTGCATGGCCCGCATAATTCCCTCAACGCAGCTCGACGTGGTCGATACGGAACTCGAACGCGCCCTGCGGCTGGCCCGCGGTGAAGGCGATGCCGCGCAGCTGGGACAGGTCCGCGCCCCGGAACCCCGACAGCGGCAGGCGTACCTCGGTCCATGCCGGCCCGGCGACGAACGCCTGCATGCTTGGCATTGACTGTGCTGACGGGCCGGAGAATAGCATCGCGTTATAGCTGCGGCCGTCGCCGCGCACCTGGAACACCAGTTCCTGTCGCGCCGACATATCCATCGGCGCCATCGCTTGCGCGGCCGGCATGAACATTACGCCGGACCACGGAAACGGGAAACCCGGTTTGACCTCGCCGGTCACGCGCAGCGCAGCGCGCGAGCCGCCCGCGCCGCCTTCGGCCAGCGCATGCTGCACGACGGACGCGCCGCCGGCCATCTGGTCGGTGGTCGGCTGCCAGCTGCCGAAGCTCGCGGAGATGGCCGCACCGTCGAAATCGCTGACCAGCGAGTGCGCCGGAGCGACCTGGGCGGCCGTCGTCGAAGCGGCCACTTCGCGCACAATGCGGAATCCGTTCTTCCACACCATCGCGATCGCGCGCGTGGCGGTGATGTCCTGCAGCGGGTTGCCCTCGACCAGCACCAGGTCCGCGCGCAGTCCCGCTGCAATACGGCCACGATCGGCGATGCCGAAACGCTTGGCAGGCAGCGAGGTCGCTGAGGCCAGCGCCTGCGCCGGGGTCAGCCCGGCGCTCACCAGCAGCGCTAGTTCGTGGTGCAGGCTGGCGCCCTGTGCGGTGCCCGGGTTCGGCGCGTCGCTGCCCGCCAGGATGTCCACGCCCGCCGCATGCAGGCGGCGCACGCTGTCGGTCGCGCGCTGCAGGCGTTCGCCGTTGTCCGAACCGAAGTCATTTGCCAGGTTGCCGGCCTGTTCCGCAGTCAGGTACGGCTTGATCCGCGGGTCGGCGGCCAGCGCCCTGCCTTCGCCGCTGCCTGCCATCGAGGCGATCACGGACAGCGTCGGCATGATGAAGACCTTGCCGTCGCGCATCGCCGTGACCAGGGCATCATCGGCGACGGCATCGGTGAACACATGGGCCAGTCCGTCGCTGCCGAAATCGACCGCACGGTGCGCATCGCGCAGGGTCGAGACGTGTGCAATCGCAAGGCGCTCGCGCGCATGCGCGGCGGTGATCGCGGCCTCGACCTGGGCGGGCGTGAGCGTGGGCAGCGCGCGCGCAACCGCGTAGGCGCTGAGGTCCTCGATGATGATCTTGATGAAGTCGGCGCCTTCGTCGACGCGCGCACCGATGAAGGCGTCGACGTCGGTGTCGGCAGCGACGGTTGGAACCGGGAAGCCGTATTGGGTGCCATGGCCGCCGGGCACGGTAATGGCGGCGCCGGCCGCCCACAGGTCGGCCTGGTCGCTGCCGCCGCGGGCTTCACGCTGGGCGTGCAGGGCAGGCAGGCGTTCGCTGGCGCCATGCAGGTCGAAGCCGGTGGTCACTCCGAATCGCGCCATGTCGCGCTGCGCATCGCCCCAGGCGTGGACGTGCGCATCGATCAGGCCCGGCAGCAGCGTCTTGCCTGCTCCGTCAATGACCGCCATGCCCTGCGGAACCGCGGCGTCCACCGCCACCGTTTCGATGTTGCCGTCGCGCACGATCACCGTGGAGATGCCGAGGTCGCGCTCACCATCGAACACGCGGGCGCCGGTGATGGCGAAGGTGCTGCCGCTGGTGGCCGGCTTGGGCAGCGCTTCGGCCGCCGTACCGGGACGCATTGCGACCGCAAGGCCGACAACGGCGAGCAGTGCAACGGCTGCAACAGCTTCAGGCCAGTTTTTCATCGGAGATCTCCCAGGGAATACGAAGCCAACGTGGCTGGATGGATTTATTCGGCGGCGGACAGGCGGCGCTGTGCGAGTACGAGGAATACGACGGTGACGACGCCCAGCACCAGCAGGTGCAGCCACACGGCGCCGCCGTCATCCTGGCCTACCACCTTCAGTGCAAGCTGGCCCAGGTGATAGGCGGGCCACGCGGGCGCCAGCGTAGCGAAGATGCCGGGCAGCATGGACAGCGGCAGCCACAGGCCGGACAGTATCGCCATTGGCAGGTACAGCACGTTC
>JAJAZJ010000201.1 GCA_026785795.1 Pseudoxanthomonas sp. | reverse complement strand
GCCGCTGGTGGGCGAGCGGCTGCCCACCACGGCCACGCCAGGGTGCCACAGCAGGGTGGGGTCGCCGTCCACGAACAGGGCGAACGGCGGGCTGCTGATCCGCCGCAACAGCGGCGGGTAGTCCGGGTCGTTCCAGCCCAGCAAGTGGTGGCCGGGATGTTCCAGCCAGGCCAGCGCCCTGCCCAGCTCGTCGGTCGCGGGCCGGCGCAGGCGCTGCATCTGCAGCTCCGACAATCCCGCGGCCCGCCATGCGCCTGGCCCTGCCGCACGGCAGTCCGCCGGAGCACCGTGCGCGTCCAGCAGGGCGCGGCGATTGGCCGCGGCGCCGCCGGCCAGGACCAGCTTAAGCAAATGGACGGGGTCTTCGGCGTGCATCTCCGCAGGTTAGGCCGCAAACGACAACGGCGCCCTCAGGCGCCGTCGCGGTGTTGCCGAGGAAATTTCCTAGCGGTCAGTAGGTGGGATCGGGATGCTTGAGCGTGTAGCCCACGCGCGTCGGCTTGATGCCCTCCATGACCAGGCCATAGCTGACCTTGTCAAAGGTGCGGAACACCATCACGTGGCCGGCGTATTCATCCGGCAGCACGAGGTCGCCCCTGCCGCGGCGGTTTTCGTTGGCCCGCGAGGTATTGGGGTTGTTGTAGCGGTCGACGACGTGGCTGCCCTCGCGCCAGATCGAGAACACGGTGCCGTTGTCGATGCCCTCGCGGCTGCCGCCGGAGATGGCCACCACATCGCGCGGTCCGCCGGACGTCATGCCATTGGCCACCGCCATGATCTGCAACCTGCCGTCCGGCTGCGGGACGGCGGGGACGTGCGGGATGAACTGCAGGTCGTAGGGCTGGGCTTCGACCGGCACCAGCCGGTCGCCGACGCGCACCTCGTGGCCGTTGCCTTCCAGGGTTACGGTGCTGGTGTCGGAGCCGGGCATGACCCCGCGGGTCAGCGTGCCTACGGCGACCTGGGCCAATTCGTAGCCCAGCAGCCCCCGCTGCCAGCCGGTATTCAAGGCGGCACTGTTCCAGCTCCGATCCCAGTCGATGGTCTGTGAGCCGGCGCGATTGCCGCGGAAGTCCAGGTCTTCCTGGTAGGTCCCGAACTCGCCGTTGGATAGGAATCGCGTGTTGGTGTAGCGCAGGGTAGGGCGCAGGATGGCAAAACGCTGGCCTACCTGTGCGCCTTCCTGGCCCAGCGTGTAGACCATCAGGCTGGCCGAGCTGCGCAGGCGGTCCTCCTCCAGCCCCACCACCCGCGGCAGCTGCTTGAAGCTGTCGGTGACCCGCAGGTTCTTCAGGAACGGCTCGATGTCGGACAGCGGGATGGCGTTGATCGGCGCGTCCTGGCGCGGACCGGCCTGGATGGCCACGCGGTCCAGATAGGCCAGGCTGATCACGTCGCCCGGAAAAATCAGGTGCGGATTCTGGATCTGCGGGTTGGCCTGCCAGATTTCGGGCCACAGCCATGGTTTCTGCAGGAAGCGGCCGGAGATATCCCACAGCGTGTCGCCCCGCTTGACCACGTAGATGTCTGGATGCGGGCCGGCCATTTCGGCGGCCGTGGCATAGGTGGCCACGACCAGCGCGGCGGCGACGACGGCAATACGTAGTTTTCTGAACATGATGATCTCTACCTGATTTCCCCGCAGGTTGTCCGCACTATAGTCCAGAAACCGGGCCACTAAGCAAGCCCGCGAGTTAGAATCCGTGAGGCCTTGCCGAATTCCAGCCGCAACCCCATTACAGAACCAGCATGTCCCTGCTCCCGATCCTAGAGTTCCCCGACCCCCGCCTGCGCACCAAAGCGGCCCCGGTGGAGGCTGCCAGAATCACCGATCCGGGGTTCCAGCGGCTGCTCGATGACATGTTCGAGACCATGTACGAGGCCCCTGGCATCGGCCTGGCCGCCAGCCAGGTGGATGTGCACCAGCGATTCATGGTCATCGACGTGAGCGAGGACAAGTCCGACCCCCAGGTCTTCATCAATCCGCAGATCCTGGCCAAGGCAGGCGAGCAGGTCTACCAGGAGGGCTGCCTGTCCGTGCCCGGTATCTTTGCCGACGTCACCCGCGCCGACCAGATCGACGTGAGCTACCTGGACCGCCACGGCCAGCCGCACCAGGCGCAGGTGGATGCCCTGCTGGCGGTGTGCATCCAGCATGAAATAGACCACCTGGACGGCAAGCTGTTCGTCGACTACCTGTCGCCGCTGAAGCGCGAGATGGTGCGCAAGAAGCTGGCCAAACAGCGCAAGCTGGCGGCTGATTGAGCCGGGAATGGGGAATGGAGAATAGGGAATAGCTTCAAGCGGCCTACGCCCTCTTTGCACTTGCCCTTCAAATTCCCGATTCTCGATTCCCCATTCCCGGCCCCCCAATGAAAATCGTCTTCGCCGGCACCCCTGAATTCGCCCTCCCGTCGCTGCGGGCTGCGGCCGCGCGCGGGGAGGTGGTGGCCGTGTACACCCAGCCTGACCGTCGCGCGGGGCGCGGGCGCGGGCTTGCGCTCTCGCCGGTGAAGCGCGAGGCCATTGCCCTTGGCCTGCCGGTGCTGCAGCCGGAAAGCCTGAAGGGCGAACTGATGCAGGACGTGCTGCGCCAGCTGGCGCCCGACCTGCTGGTGGTGGTGGCGTATGGCCTGATCCTGCCGCGCAAGGTGCTGCAGATCCCGCGTTTCGGCTGCTGGAACGTGCATGCCTCGCTGCTGCCGCGCTGGCGCGGCGCGGCGCCGATCCAGCGCGCGATCGAGGCCGGCGACGAGCAGACCGGGGTCTGCCTGATGCAGATGGAGGCAGGGCTGGACACCGGTCCGGTGCTCCTGCACAAGTCCACGCCGATCCAGCCCGCCGAAACCGGCGGCCAGCTGCATGATCGCCTGGCCGAGATGGGCGCGCAGGTCCTCGCCGACGGGCTGGGACTGCTGCGCGCCGGCATGCGCCCGCTGCCCACGCCGCAGCCGGTGGAAGGGGTGACCTATGCGCACAAACTGCACAAGGACGAGGCACGCCTGGACTGGAATGAGCCAGCGGCGCAGCTGGCGCGCAAGGTGCGCGCCTTCAGCCCGTGGCCGGTTGCCGAAGCGCAGGTGGCCGGCGAACGCCTGCGCATCCACGGCGCGGCGGCACTTGATCTCGACCATGGCCAGGCGCCCGGAACCCTGCTTGCGGCCGGCAAGCAGGGCCTGGACATTGCCTGCGGGTCCGGCGCGCTGCGCCTGCGCGTGATCCAGCGCGAAGGTGGCAAGGCCATCACCGCGGCCGACTACCTCAACGCCCGCCACGACCTGGTTGCAGGGTGAGCACGCTGCCCGGCGTCGGCACGCGCGTGCTGGCGGCGAAAGTGCTGGATGCAGTGGTCCACCGCGGGCGTTCACTCAAGGCCGAGTTGGGCAAAGTTCTGCCGCAGCTGCCCGACCCGCGTGACCGCGCGCTGCTGGAGGCGATGTGCTTTGGCGCCCTGCGCCAGCGCGCACGCTATGACGCCGCGCTGCAGCTGTGGCTGCAGAAGCCGCTCGGCGACAAGGACGGCGAACTGCGTGCGCTGCTGCTGACCGGCTTCGCCCAGATCGACGCCATGGGGCTGCCGCCCCACGCCGCGCTGTCGGTCACGGTGGAAGCTGCGCGCGCGCTGGGGCGCCCGCACCAGGCCGGCATGGTCAACGCACTGCTGCGACGCGCGCAGCGCGAGGGCTTCCCCACCGCCGATCCGGCCGCCGCCTGGCCGGCGTGGCGGCGCAAGAAAATCAACCTGGAGTGGGGCGACCACGCCGCCGCGATCTTTGAAGCCAGCGCCCACGCCGCACCGCTGTGGCTGCGGGTGAATCGTTTGCAAGGCACGCGGGATGAATACGACGCGCGGCTGCATGACGCGGCCATCGCCTGTGCTGCCGACGATGCGCTGCCCGATGCGCTGCGCATCGATTCACCGGTCGCGGTCACCGCGCTGCCCGGTTTTGCCGAAGGCGCCGCCTCGGTGCAGGACGGTTCAGCGCAGCAGGTGGCCGACGCCTTGTCGCCTGCGCCGGGCGCGCGCGTGCTGGACGCCTGCGCAGCGCCGGGCGGCAAGGCTGCGCACCTGCTTGAGCGCGACCCTGCATTGCGCCTGCTGGCGCTTGACGTGGACCCGCGACGCTTGAATCGCGTGCGCGAAACGCTCGCCCGCACCGGAGGTGTGGCGGAATTCCGCGCCGTCGATGCCGCCGACGTGCAGGCCTGGTGGGACGGCGAACCTTTCGATGCGGTGCTGCTGGACGCGCCATGCACAGCCACCGGCATCGTGCGCCGGCAGCCTGACGTATTGCTGCATCGCACGCCCGAGGATCTGACGTCCCTGATCGCGCTGCAGTCGCGGCTGCTGGATTCAGTCTGGAGAGTCGTCAGGCCGGGTGGGGTGCTGGTGTACGCCACGTGCTCGATCCTGAAAGACGAAAACGAGTTCCAGGTCGAAGCCTTCCTCAAACGCACCCCGGACGCGCGCGCCGAACCGCTGCATGCCGGCTATGGCCACGCCGCCGGCCCCGGCCGCCAGCGATTGCCCGGCGAGCGCGGCATGGACGGGTTTTTCTATGCACGGATGCTCAAGCTGGGATGAGCGTACATAACGCACGCCGCCTACGAACATAGCGGGGAGAGCCACACGCTCAGGAACGAGCGGCAGCATGACTTTCGATTCAAGGCGGGCCCCTGCATGTCTTTCGGCCTGGATAAGCGGTATATCGCGGCGGGCGGTACGCGTGACCATGCGCCGCGGCCCGCGTGCTGCACCCCATGGGATTCCCGGTCTATGTGGTCCTGCTGCGCCCTGCAGTGGGCGAATCCCTGACCGCGGCAACCGTCAGCGTGGCCTGGCGGATGCCCGCGACATTTGGCGGGGCCAGGGTTAACCTGTGCGGCGATCCCCTGCGACGTCTGCGCATCCCATGAAAATCACCGTCATCGTCAGCACCTACAACTCGGAAGCCTGGCTGGAGAAAGTGCTGCAGGGCTACGCCGCGCAGACCCACGCGGACTTCGAGGTGATCATCGCCGACGATGGCTCGCGGCCCACCACGCAGGCCCTGGTGGAACGTTACGCGCAGGACTATCCGGTGCCGCTGCGGCACATCTGGCACGAGGATGAGGGCTACCGCCGCCAGGAGATCCTGAACAAGGCGATTCCAATCGCGGCCCATCCCTACATTCTGTTCACCGACGGCGACTGCATCCCGCGCAAGGATTTCGTGGCCATGCACGCACTGCACGCCGAGAAGGGCCGGTTCCTGTCAGGCGGCTACTGCAAGCTGGGCATGGGGCTGAGTGCAAGTATTTCTACCGAGGACATCAACCGTGGCCGCTGCTTCGACCTGGCCTGGTTGAAGCAGCAGGAACCCATGAACCTGTCCAATCGCCTCAAGCTGGGCGCAGGCGCGGCCACCGGCAAGCTGCTGGATGCGATCACCACGGCCAGGCCCACCTTCAACAACTGCAATTCATCGGCGTGGAAAGACGACCTGCTGGCCATCAACGGCTATGACGAGCGCATGAAGTACGGTGGCCCGGATCGTGAGCTGGGCGAACGCCTGGAGAACCACGGCGTGAGCGGCAAGCAGATCCGGCACCGCGCCATCTGCCTGCACCTGGACCATTCGCGTGGCTATAAGACCAAGGAATCGGTGCAGAACAACCTGGCCATCCGCGCGCAGACGGTGGGCGAGAACATCGTGTGGACGCCGCACGGGATCATCAAGTCCTGACCATACCCGGACTGCTCAGCGTCCCGTATTTGCCGGTCGCGGGAGCGGTGGTGCGCTAGCGGACCCGCTTGCCCAGCGCATGCAGGCGCTGGTATTTCTCTATTACGGCGCGCGCGTGGCTGGCGTGGTACTGCCAGCCGGTGCGGCCTTCGCGCCAGGCGCCGCGCAGCAGGTAGGCCTTCAGCCAGTACGCGGTGGCGTGGGTCCACGGGGCCAGCGCCGAGCAACGCCTGCCGTCCTCGTGCTTCTGTTCGGCCCAGAGCTGCGCATAGCGGCTGTTCTTGCGGCGGTGCTGGTCCAGCGAGCGCGCCGTGTTGTGCTCGATCACCACGCTGCAGTCACGCACCCGCTTGCCGGCCAGGTCCGGGCGTTCGTGCACGCGCATGGGCAGGAACCGATGGTCCGGGCGAACCAGGCGCTCGAAGCGCTCCTTGCCGTGCAGCAGGGTGCCCAGGAACCAGTTGCGCCGCACCACCCGCCAGGCGTCCGCATCTTCCACGCTGCCGTCCGCAAACATCGACCGCAGCGTGGCTTCTGCACCTTCGGCCAGCCATTCATCGGCGTCCATCAGCAGCAGCCACGGCTGCGAGGCGCGGGCAATGGCTTCGTTCTTCTGCCCGGCGAAGCCCAGCCAGTCCTGGTGCTCCACGCGCGCGCCGGCCGCACGCGCCACGGCCACGGTGTCGTCATCGGAGCCACAGTCCAGGACCAGCATCTCCGCGCAGACCGCGTGCAGTGACTGCAGGCAGCGTTGGATGCGGTCGGCTTCGTTCTTGGCGATGATCACCGCTGAGAGCGGCAGTGGATTGGCCATGGTGGGGGGCGATCCGGAAGAATGGGGTTGCGAAGTCCTGGCTACCAGCGCAGCCGGCGCCGCGCCAGTGCAGCGGCAAGCTGGCGGTACAGCAGCTCGGCATCGGCCAGCGGCAGGAAGCGGATCTGCAGCGGCGGCAGCAGGCCATTGGCGCCGGCGGTGTCCAGGTGCAGGCTGGCGGTCCC
Source organism: Pseudoxanthomonas sp. (assembly GCA_026785795.1). Lineage (GTDB taxonomy): Bacteria > Pseudomonadota > Gammaproteobacteria > Xanthomonadales > Xanthomonadaceae > Pseudoxanthomonas_A. The sequence goes on along the minus strand of JAJAZJ010000201.1, from coordinate 2,685 downwards.
CAGGCGGCGATCCAGCGGCGACCGCGCCAGGCGCAGGGCCTGCAGCTTGTCGATTTCGGCGAATCGCCAATAGCGCGACCACCAGCCGCCGCGCACGGCCACGAGTTGATCATCCACCGAATAACCATGCCGCCGCGCCTGCTGCCGGGCCGAGTACGCCGCCCACGGCAGCCACAGCAGCGGCAGCAGCGCCCAGGCTTCGCCGAAATACAGCAGCAGCACGCCAGCGAGCAGCGGCATGAACAGCGCGGTGGGCAGGAACAGCCGCCACCATGCCCGCACGGGTAGTCCGATCCACGACTCACGCGGCCAATGGGCGTGCGGCAGCAGGTGCTGGATCAGCGCCTCGCATTGCTGTGGCGTTGCGATAGGCGCCAGTTCCTTCAGCGCGCGATCGTCGCCCTGCGCCTGCTGCGACACTGCGGTGTCGATCCCCAGGCTGCGTCGTTTCAGCACGCGGTGCAGGAAGCTTTCCTGCAGGGTCCACGCCTGGATGCGGCGTCGACTGACGCTGGTGCGCAGTTTCGAGAACAGGCCGCGCTGCACGGTGAGCCTGCGCTGTTCCTCGCTCAGGCGGAACCCGTGGTACTTCACCAGCGCCAGCAGCACCGACAGTCCACGCAGCAGCAGTAAGGCGATCAAAAGCAGGGTCACGCCGGCCGCGGCGCCGCTCAGCCAGCCCAGGTGCAGCCCGCTCGCATAGCCATAGGCCTGGCGCCCACTTTGCTCAACCATGTTGGCGATCAGACGATCCGGGACCAGCTGCGAAGCCAGGCCAACGGCGGCCGCCATCACGATCATGCCGCGGTTGGAAACCAGGCCCAGGCGTATCACCTCCGCAGTGGGAAGCGAGAACAGTTCGTCGGCCTGCGCCTGGGCCAGTTCAGGCGCTGCCTCCGGCGTTTGCCCCCGGTGCCTGACCAGGTTTTCCAGCGCCAGCGCCTGCTCCATGTCCAGCACCCGCATCTGCGCCTCGGGCTTCTGCCCGCCGGCGGATTCAAGCCGTACTTCGGCCACCCCGAACATGCGATGCAACAGCGACTGGTGCAGGACCACGTTGTGGATGCGTGAGAACGGGATCTCGCGCAGCGAGCGGTGCAGCCAGCCTTCGCGGATGGTCAGCCCGTCCCTGCCCACGCGGTAGCGATAGGTGAAGTATTGCAGCAGCGACAGCAGCACCAGCACGCCCACTGCCAGCAGCGGGCCGAAGGTCATCCACATGCCGCCGCGATCGCTGCTGCCGCCAAACACCAGCAGGGCCACCAGCGGCACGATGAATTGCCGCAGCTGCTGCAGCAGCACGAACAGCCACGACCACGGGTGCAGTCGTCGTTCGGGGGGGGCGTCCGGCACGGCAGGATCCATCACAGGGCGTCGTCGGCCTGCTCAAGCTGGTGCCCAAGCCGGTCGCGCAGGTGTTCGGCATCCGCGCCGTCCAGGCCCGACACCGTGACCGCGGCCATGCTGGTGCCGGCGGTGTGAACCACCAGGGTGGCCAGCGAAAGTCCGCGCTCCAGCGGCCCGCGCTTCAGGTCCAGGTGCTGCACGCGCGAGACCGGTACGCGGGTCTCGGTTCGCCACCAGTTCCCGCGCCGCACCGCGAAACCTTCCGCATCCAGCTTCCACGACACGCGGCGATGGCGCATGAACCCCAGCCAGGCGCCGATGCCCAGGCCGAGCAACGCGCCGATCAGGGCCATCACGAAGAGATTGCCGAACTCCAGCACCCGGATGCGCGACAGCGCAGCGAAGGCCAGCGCAAACGGAATCGCCATCCCCGTAGCCGATCCAAGCGCCGCCAGCTTGGCGCCGCGAAGTGGCAGCAGCTGCCAGTCACTGGGCAAGGACGCGGGTGCAGGCGCAGCCGTGGGTGCAATTTCCTCGGGGTGCATCACGGGCTGCCTTCCGCGGTGTCCATCAGGGTGCTGTAGTCCAGGACGTAATCTTTGCCGCCCTGATACCCACTCAGTCGCGCCTGCATGCGCTTGCGGGTGGTTGCTACGCCCTTGGCATCGGCAGCGCCGTCGCTGTCGCTGGCCAGCTTGTCCAGGGCCAGCTGCTGGAACCTGGCTGCTTCGGTGAAATTGCGGTTGGCGGCGTAGGCCGCGGCTACCGTGTCCAAGTGGGCCGCACGCAGGCTGTCGCGGTTGCTGACCATGTAGCCGGCGAGCTGCAGGGCGCGGGCAGGGTTGCGCTGGGCGGCAATCGGGCAGGTGGCCAGGGTCCAGACGCGATCGTTGCGTGCGCTTTCCACCCCGGACTCCTCGGCGCGCGCCTGCCAGTCGGCCGCCTGCACGCAATCGCGCGGCAGCCCGCCAAGGCCCTCGAGATAAAACGACCCCAGCGCGGCCATGGCCTGGCCGTTGCCGGCGTCGGCGGCGCGCTGCAGGTGGGTCAGAGCCTGGCGCAGGTACGCATCGCTGAAGCGCGTCCGATCGGACATCATGTGGCCGAACACGTACCACGCCGCCGTGCTGTTCCCGCCTTCGCTGGCCTGCTCAAGCAGTTTCCAGCCCCTGGGCTCGTCCGTGGGTGCCGCCTCTTCGAAGCTGCCGGAAACCAGCATCGAACCGAGCATGAACTGCGCGAACGCGTCGCCCTGGTCCGACTTCCGCGCCAGCGCCTGGACCCGCGATTTATAGGTGTCCCGGTAGCGCGGCCAGGTTTCATTGAGCCGGGTGCGCG
>JAJAZJ010000200.1 GCA_026785795.1 Pseudoxanthomonas sp. | reverse complement strand
GCCCATTGACGACCTGGGGATCCGCAAGGGTGCACAGCGCGTGGACAGGCTTGCGGCAATGCCACAGCCGAAGGAGCTGCTGGCGCGGGGCGAACGCTGGGGTCCCTACCGTAGCTACGCCAGCCAGTACCTGTGGCGCATCGCCGATTTCGCTGCGGAGGCCAAGCCCACGACCGAGCGCGAGCAGGGCTGAGCGACAGCCCGCCCGGCATGGCGCAGGGTCAGGCGCTGACCGCGACCTCGGTCACCGCGTGCCGTGGCAGGTCGATGGTGAACACGCAGCCTCTGCCGCCGATGCTGCGCACGCTCAGGCTGCCGTGGTTGGCGTCTACGCTGCGTCGTGCGATGGACAGGCCAAGCCCCAGCCCGCTGCGATCCTCGCCACTCTGGGTGAAGGGCTGGAACATCGTTTCCGTCACCCCGGGCGCCAGCCCGCCGCACTGATCCTCCACGTCGATCAGGATACGGTCGGCCAGCGCATAGGCATTGAGCGTGATCTCGCCGTGGGCGCGGGTGAATTTGAATGCGTTCTGGATCAGGTTGCCCAGCGCGGACAGCATAAGGTCACGGTCCACATCGATGGCGAGCAGGGGATCCACGTCGGACACCTGCAGCCGGCAGTGCCTGACGTCCGCCGCCAGCGTGGCCGTCAGCTTGACTTCGGCAATGAAGTCCGCAAGCGAATACAGGCTCGGCTTCACCGTCATGCCTGCGGTCATGCGCACTTCCGCCAGTGAACGGTCAATCAGGTCGGAAAGGCCGACCAGGGCGCGGTCCAGCACGCCGCCCGTGGCGCCACCCAACCCCACGCTGCCCTGCTTGATGATGGACAGCGCCAGCGTGGCGGTGCACAGCTGGTTTCGCAGTTCATGGGCGAAGTAGCCCAGGCGCTCGTTGAGGTCCTGCGCCTGCCGGTCGGCAGCCGCAGAGTCAGTCTGGTAGCCGAACTCGGTGACCGCGCTGGCGATCGCATTGTCCAGGCAGCGATTGAGGGTGCGGAACTCGTCCGGAGTGATATCTGCGTCCTGCTCGACGGCCAGGTCAGTAATGGCCTGGCACAGGTCGCCATAGTCGTGAACCACCTCCTCCAGGCTGAAGCCGTGCTGCATCAGCTCGCGGCCGTGCTGGGTGGCCGATTCACCGATCTCCGACAGCGCCGGCTTGCCGCCGCCAGACGGCCCCGAGACCTTGCGGCTGTCGATGCAGTCCGCGCTCTCCTCGAGCTCCAGGGTCTTGATCAGCTGCTCCAGAAAGATGCTGATGCCGTGGTCCAGCTCCGCGCTGGCCTTGCCCATCGGAGCGCGCATCGCAACCTTGTCCCTGCAGCGAGATATCAGTTCGGGCCGATTTGCGGTCAGGAAGTCATGCATGGTTCGTGAACCATACGCCATTAGCTGCCTGCGCTCGTTACGCCGTCGTCACTCCGGGGCCTTGGCTGCAGCCGCCCTCTGGCCTCAGTCGCTGGCGACCTGCAGCACCAGCTTGCCGAAGTTGCCGCCGGTGAACAGCTTCACCAGGGTCTCGGGGAAGGTTTCCAGGCCCACCACCACGTCTTCCCTTGACTTCATGCGCCCGTCTTTCAGGTATTGCGCCATTTCCGCGATCGCTTCGGGGTAGCGGTCGGCATAGTCGAACACCACGATGCCCTCCATGCGCGCACGGTTCACCAGCAGCGACAGGTAGTTCTTCGGGCCCTCCACTGCGGTGGTGCTGTTGTACTGGGAGATCGCGCCGCAGATGATGATCCGCGCCTTGCGCCGCAGCCGCGCCAGCACGTGGTCCAGGATCTCGCCGCCCACGTTGTCGAAATAGATGTCCACGCCGTCCGGGCAGTGGGTCTTCAGGCCTTCGCGCACGTCGCCGTTCTTGTAGTCGATGCACGCATCGAAGCCCAGTTCCTGCACGACCCAGGCGCACTTCTCCGGGCCGCCGGCAATGCCGACCACGCGGCAGCCCTTGATCTTGGCGAGCTGGCCCACCGTCTGGCCCACCGCGCCTGCTGCGCCGGAGACCACCAGGGTCTCGCCCGGCTTGGGCTGGCCTACGTCCATCAGGCCGAAGTAGCCGGTCATGCCGGGCATACCCAGCACGTTGAGCCATTGGGTGGGCGTGCCCAAGCGTGGATCGATGCGGAACAGGCCGCTGCGCTTGATTTCCTCGGCGCTGAACTGCTTGTACTCCTGCACGCCCAGGCTACCGCTGACCAGGTCACCGGGAGTGAACCCTGCATGCCTGGAGGCCACCACCTTGCCGATGCCGCCGGCGCGCATCACCTCGCCGATGCCGACCGGCGGGATATACGACTTGCCCTCGTTCATCCAGCCGCGCATGGCCGGGTCCAGGGACAGATACAGGGTCTTGACCAGCACTTCGCCTTCGGCAGGCTCGGTCACCGGCTCGGTGGTGAACTGCCAGTTCTCGCGCGTGGTCATGCCGACCGGACGTGCGGCAAGGCGGATCTGCTGGTTTTTCAGGGAGGCAAGGTCGGTCATGTGGATTCCAGGCAAGGGCAGGGGGTGTGCAAGTCACGGGGTGTGGCACCAGTGCCACGGTTCGTAGACGATGCCGTGCGGATTATCGCGCGGGTAGCTCATGCTGAAGCCGAAAGCGGCTGCATGTGCGGTCAGCCAGGCGAACGCAGCGGTGCGTTCGAATGATTCCTCGGCGGGCGGCTCACCCGGCGTGCCGATATCCAGCGCCCGGCCGCTGTGGTGTTCGCTGTAGCCGGGCGCGGCATTCACGCTGAGAATCTGCGCCAGGGTCAGTCCGCGTGCGAGCTTGCGTTCAAAGATGCCCAGCTGGTACTCGTGGCTGCGATAGCCTGATATTGCTTCCAGCACGATGCCGCTTGCCGCAGCTGAGCGCTGCATCGCCCGCCAGGCGCGCGCTGCGGCCGCACCCAGCCACAGGGGCCGGCGGTAGCGGTCAAAGCCGGCATAGGCGAGGGCCGCCGGTTCGGCGACCAGCGCCAGTCCGGCCTGTTCGCCATAGTCTTCGTCCAGCCCAAGTCCGTGCAGCCGCTCGTGCAGATGCGCCAGCGGCAGCTCGCCCGCTGCATCGATATCGAACCCACGATCCGTGCGCAGTCCTTCCAGGACATCCAGCGCGGCGTCCACGCCTGGCTCGTGGGTCCAGCGCGGCGACAGCGCCAGCATGCCCTCCGGCAGCACCGCGGCCAGGTAACGACCGTCGCTCTTGCGCCGCAGCACCGTGAGCGCGCGCGCCAGCACGCGGGCATCGGCGTTGCTGCGGGCGTGCAGCAATCCGCCCGGCCACAGCTCGATGTCGCTGGTGTTGTGCAGTATTTTCGGCTGGCCGCGCATCTGCCCAGCTTAGCGGCGCGTGCCCGCAGCCGCCAGTTCGCGCAGGCGTTGGAGCAGGGCTTCGGGCTGGACCGGCTGCAGCAGCAGGCCCTGCGCTTGCGCGGTGGGCAGCCACAGCGCGCGGCGTCCGCCGGCGATGGCCACGAAGGCTTTCTGCCCATTGCGCAGCCGGAAGTGCCCGCTCTGGAAGCCGTGCAGGGAGTGGCCGTTGGTCTTTCGGGCCGGAGTGAAATCGCCGCGCTCGTCCAGGTCGATGATGCGGGCCTGTTCAAGCTGCAGGTCTGGCAGCCGCACGCAACGCGAGTAGAAACTGGTCTTCACCGTCAACTGGTCCGCACCCAGCTCCAGCCGATGCCGGCACAGCGCACGATCCAGCGCAAACCAGATCAGCAGCACTACCGTCGCGGTCCCGGCTATGAAATTCCATCCATCCGGTCCAGGCTGCCAGGCAGCCAGGCCAAGGTCCGCGATTCGCCACAAGGCGGCGGCAAGGGCGATCGCCATGGGCAGCAGCACGCACAGCGCAAACATCGGCAGGCGCGGTGTGCTGCCCGCGGGTAGCAGCTGAATCTGTTGGTCCAGGGCGGGCGAATTCATGTGCGTGTGGCCCGGCCTAGCGGCTCAACATCAGGACGCCGAGTGCCATCACTCCGACTGACGCCAGCACCCGCCCGAGCAGGAGCGCATTCCGGTTGCCGGGAAAACGACGTTCGATCATGTGTAGCACGCTGTACTCCGGAATGCAGTTTGGATGCGATGCAGGCGAGCAGCCCGCCACTGAGGTACTTCAATGCGCGGAAATCCACGCCGCAACGTCGCTGATCAATGCGGCATCCACGTGGCCCGGGGTCTGGTAGTCGGCCAGTGAACCCGGTCCGCTGCCGCTGACGCCAAGGTGGTTGAGCGCAGGGTAATGGCGCAGGGTGGCGCGTGGATCGCCCGCCAGCGCCTTGCGCCACAGCTGCCAATCCGCCGCCACCACCTGGAAGTCGCGGCCGCCCTGCAGCAGCAGCAGCGGAAGCTGGCTGGCCTCCGCTTCGGCCACCGGATCCACCGCATCGATGGAGCGCCAGTAGGCCGCGGGCGCGCCCATCGGCGTATCGGCGGCAGCGATATCCCCGCCGCTACGCAGGGCCGCAATCTGTGCATCCAATTGGTCCAGGTGAGCCTGCTCCTCGGCGCTGATGCTGCCGTCCAGGCTGACCAGATAGCGGTTCTGTTCCGCCAGCAGGGTCAGCACGGAGCGGGCCGGCGCGGCCAGCATCACCAGGCCCGCGACCTGTCCCGAACGCTGCGCGATGCGCGGTGCCATCATCCCGCCCTGGCTGTGGCCCAGCACGAAGATGCGCGCAGGGTCGATGCCTTCAACGCCGCGCAGGCTTTGGACCGCGGCAACGGCGTCATTCGTGGTTTCGTCGTCCACGGTGAAATCGCCAGCGGCGAAATCCTGCGGCCTTGCCTTGCTGCGTTTCTCGTAGCGCAGCACGGCGATGCCCTGTGCAGCGAGGCCGCGGGCGATATCTAGGAACGGGCGATTCGGGCCGATGGTTTGATCGCGATCCTGCGGGCCGGAGCCGTGCACCAGCACCACGGCGGGCACGCGCTTGCCCGCGGCCAATTGCGCCTTCGGCATGGCCAGCGTGGCGGGCAGGGCGCGCGGGCCCTCACCGACCTGGGTTTCGCGCTCCAGGTAGGGAGCGTCCACGGCGGGCGCGGCGGCGGGCGGGGACGGGGCGGGCGCGTAATGCAGGCCGGCGACCTTGCCTTCGGCATCGACTGCAATGGTGGCATCCAGGCTGGCGTTGGCGCGATGAAGGCGAACGACCACCACGGTCATCCCGGACTGTTGCGCAAGCTTGGGCGCATCGCGGCCCGTGGCCGCGCCGGCGCCGTTGATCTGCTGCTGCACCGCGGCCAGCTTGTCTGCCCCCAGCGCCGCCTTCATCTGCGGAGTGAAACCGGCCAAGGCTGCAGCGAAATCCCCGGCCTCCATGTGGTCGAGCAAACGGGTGGCGACGGCGGAAGCATCGACTTGCGCCGCCGCTGCCGCCAAGGGCAGCGCAGCAGTGGCGCCTATCGCCAGGGAAAAGATCACGGCAAGCAATGCCTTCATCTCAAGCCTCCCGCTTCAGGAACAGACGCAGCGTATCGAACGAGTTCGAATGCGCAATTGACACCAGCTCCCAGCCCTGCGGGCCCAGCTTGTCCAGCGCTTCCTGGGTGCGCTCGACCAGCTTGCCGCCTAACATGGTCACCGGTATCTCCAGCACCTTGTGTTGCCAACGCTTGCTCATGTTTCATTCCTCCTTGTGGGGTTGGCGGGCGGCTTGGCCGACAGCCGTCCGGCCTTGCGTAGCGCATCTCGCAACAGGTACTCGATCTGCGCATTCAACGAACGCAGCTCGTCATCGGACCACTGTTGGGTGGCCCTGAGTACGTCGGCGCTGATGCGCAGCGGATAGGCTTTTTTTTCTGTCACGTCAGTGCCCGCGGGGCCGGCTCAATAGACCGAGCCGGTATTGAGCACGGGCTGCGGTCCGCGATCGCCGCACAGCACCACCAGCAGGTTGCTGACCATCTGCGCCTTGCGTTCCTCATCCAGGTGAACCACGCCATTCTTCTGCAGTTCGTGCAGGGCCATTTCCACCATGCCCACGGCACCGGCCACAATCAGCGTGCGCGCGGCGATGACCGCGCTGGCCTGCTGACGCTGCAGCATGGCCTGGGCGATTTCCGGCGCGTAGGCCAGGTGGCTGATGCGCGCATCCAGCACCTGTACGCCGGCATCGGCCAGGCGTTCCTGCAGTTCATCCAGCAGGTGCTGTGAAACTTCCACAGCATGGCTG
>JAJAZJ010000199.1 GCA_026785795.1 Pseudoxanthomonas sp. | reverse complement strand
TCTCCCGCCTGCGGGAGAGGGGTAGGGGTGAGGGCGCAGCTTTTTCTTGTGCGGCCTTCATTTCGGCGCGAAAAACGCCCTCATCCGCCCTTCGGGCACCTTCTCCCGCTTGCGGGAGAAGGGCCGCGGGAGAAGGGCTGCGGTTTCGCTTTTTTTGGCTGGGCGAGGGCGTCGTGCGCATCGGTTGCGAGATCGAGTGATGAACCCCTCTCCCGTCTGCGGGAGAGGGGCAGGGGTGAGGGCGTGGCTTTTTCTTGAGCGGCCTTCATTTCGGCGCGAAAAGCGCCCTCATCCGCCCTTCGGGCACCTTCTCCCGCTTGCGGGAGAAGGGCTGCGGGAGAAGGGCTGTGATTTCGTTTCTTTTGGCCAGGCGAGGGCGTCGTGCACGTCGCGTGCGAGATCGAGTGATGAACCCCTCTCCCGCCTGCGGGAGAGGGGTAGGGGTGAGGGCGCGGCTTTTTCCTACATCCAAGCCGTCCTGCCTGTGCCAACGTGACAGCCGGCAAAGGCCTCGGATCGCACGGATGCGCGAGTGTCAGAAAACCCGATGTGCGCGCCGGCTTCGGCGCAACATGACCGATGCCGAAGCGGTGCTGTGGCATTGCCTGCGTAATCGGGCCCTGATGGGCTGCAAGTTCAGGCGGCAGCAGCCCATCGGGCCTTACGTGGTCGATTTCGCCTGTCTTGACGAGAAGCTGGTGGTCGAACTGGATGGCGGGCAGCATGCAGATGACCCGAACGATGCCCCACGAAGCCGATGGATTGAAGCCAGGGGTTACCGCGTGCTCCGTTTCTGGAACAATGAGGCATTGCATGAACAACAGGTGGTCCTGGCCGTGATCTTCGAAGCCCTGGAAAGTCGACGTGCTGACGGTGCTTCGGGGTCACCCCCGTGACCCTGCGCATCGCCATGGCCCAGTTCGACTTCCCGGTCGGCGCGGTGGCCCAGAACGCAGAACGCATCACGATGATGATCGCCGAGGCACGGGACACGCACGGGGCGGACATTGTGCTGTTCCCGGAGCTGGCGATCAGCGGCTATCCGCCCGAGGATCTGCTGATGCGGCCGGGTTTCCTGCGCGACTGCGAGTCCGCGCTGCACCGGGTGGCCAGCGCGGTGCACGGCATCGTGGCCGTGGTCGGCTGGCCGCAATCGGCCGGCAGCGTGCTGTACAACGCGGCCAGCGTGCTGCGCGAGGGCGGGGTGGAAACCACCTACCGCAAACGCGAGCTTCCCAACTACAACGTGTTCGACGAGCGCCGCTACTTCAGCGTGGATCCGGACGGCGGGTCCTGCGTGTTCCAAGTCAAGGGCGTGCAGGTGGGCCTGGTGATCTGCGAGGACCTGTGGTTTGCCGAGCCACTGGTCGACACCGCGCACGCCGGCGCACAGCTGGTGCTGGTGCCCAACGCTTCGCCGTTCGAGCGCGACAAGCATGCCCAGCGCGATGCGCTGCTGGCCCGGCGAACGGTCGAGTCCGGCGTGGCCCTGGCCTACCTCAACGTGGTGGGCGGACAGGACTCGCTGGTGTTCGACGGCGCCTCGGTGGTGGCTGACGCTGATGGCAGCGTGCATCCGGCCGCGGCGGCGTTCACCGACCAGTGGCTGGTGGTGGACTTCGATGCGGACAGCCGGCGTTTCAGGCCGGTGCTGTGGATGGACGATGGCGATGAAAGCCGCGATGCGCTGGCCTGGCGTGCGGTGGTGCGCGGCATCCGCGACTACTGCGCCAAGAACGGATTTTCCAGACTATGGCTGGGCCTGTCTGGCGGCATCGATTCGGCCGTGGTGCTGGCGATGGCGGTCGATGCGCTGGGCGCCGACAGCGTCACCGCGGTGCGGCTGCCTTCGCGCTACACCGCCGGCCTGTCCAACGACCTGGCCGCCGAGCAGTGCGCGGCGCTGGGGGTGAAGCTGGAGACGATTTCCATCGAGGCACCGTTCGCGGGTTTCATGCAGGCGCTCGGCCCGATGTTCGAAGGGCGCGAAGCGGACATCACCGAGGAAAACCTGCAGTCGCGCAGCCGCGGGGTGATCATGATGGCGCTGAGCAACAAGCTGGGCGGGCTGCTGCTGACCACCGGCAACAAGAGCGAATACGCGGTGGGCTACGCGACCATCTACGGCGACATGTGCGGCGGCTATGCGCCGATCAAGGACCTGTACAAGACCGAAGTATTTGCGCTGGCGCGCTGGCGCAACACGGTAGGCGGCGCACCCGTGATCCCCGATGCGGTGATCGCCCGGCCACCCTCGGCAGAGCTGCGCGACAACCAGACCGACCAGGACACCCTGCCGCCCTACGACGTGCTGGACGCCATCCTGCTGCGCTACGTGGACCAGGAGCAGTCACGCGACGAGATCGTGGCTGCCGGCTTCGACCACCAGGTGGTGGACCGCATGCTGCGGCTGGTGCGGATCAGCGAGTGGAAGCGCCACCAGGCCGCACCGGGGCCCAAGGTCTCGCATCGTGCGTTCGGGCGCGAGCGGCGCTATCCGATCAGCAACGGATACGTGGACTAGGCTGCGCGCCGCGTGCAGCGCCGGGCCAGCCAGATGAAGAAGGGGCCTTGCGGCCCCGTCGTTTTCGCGATCAGTTGTCGCGCGCGGGCGTCTCGCCGGCGCACGGGTTGAGCCGGCGCACGGCCCAGGGATAGTCGGGCCAGTTGCCGCTCAGCCACGGGTGCTGGGGATCGTTGAGCTGCAGCACCCGGCGTGCATCGTCGGCCAGGGCCGTGTTGCCCAGCTGGCTGTAGGACTCGGCCAGCACGGCCACCGCGTCGTTCTGGTACTGGCTCTGCGGGTAGGTTTCCAGCAGGAAGCGGGCGCGGTTGGCGGCCGACACCCAAGCCTGGCGGCGCAGGTAGTACAGAGCGGTGTCCATTTCATGGCGCGCCATCAGGTTGCGCAGCGCGACCATGCGCTGGCGGGCATCGGCGGTGTAGCGGCTGTCCGGGTAGCGTTCGGCCAGCAGGTTGAAGTCGTTGAAGGCCTGGCGGACGGTGACCAGGTCACGCCGGCTGGGGTCCAGCCTCCACACCTTCTGCAGGAAGACGGTGTCGCGCCCGGAGTTGCTCAGCCCGCGCAGGTAGTACATGTACGGCACGTTGCGCTGGGTGGGGTAGGTGCGGATGAAGCGGTCGATGGTGGAGACGGCTTCCTCCGGCTTGCCGGATTTGTACTGGGCGTAGGCGGTTTCGATCAGGGCCTGCTCGGTGTAGGGGCCGTAGGGGTACTCGGCGATCAGCTGGCGGAAAGTGCTCTCGGCGTTGGCCCAGTTGCCGGTGGTCATGGACTTGTGGCCCTTGGCGTAGATTTCCTCGACCGGCTGGCCCTCCACCGTGTCCTTGTCCCTGCCGAACAGCTTGCTGGTGGTGGCGCAGCCGCTGGCGGCCAGGGTGATCAGCAGCAGCGCAGCGAGCCTCATGAATGCGGGACGATGGCGGACTTGCAGTGGGGTCGTGGGGCTCTGGGTCATGG
>JAJAZJ010000198.1 GCA_026785795.1 Pseudoxanthomonas sp. | reverse complement strand
CTTCTACCTAGTGCGCAGCGTTGTTTCGCCTGTAAACCGTCCATCCGCGCCAAAGCTCCGCTCGCTGATCCAGCCGCGGCCCTGGTAATCGATTGCGATCAGGGTGCTGGCGCGGGTGCCGTAATGCGGGCCGCGGATGAAGGCGGCGGAAAGCCTGCGCTCCAGTTCCACGACCACGCCGGTGTGCGGCAACTCGCTGTCGTCGGCCACCTGCTCGTCGGCCAATGCCGCCCACAGTGGCGTGGGATCGTACGCGCCCGATTCCAACCACGACTGCATCTGCGCGCACAGTCGGCGCGTCTTCGGCCACGCCACATCGAAACCGCCGTTCGACATGCCGTGGATACCCGGCGCAATCGCAGCGTGTTCCTGCGGATGGTTGCCGACGTACTCGCACCCATCCTCATCCACCAGCAGCAGGTTGTACGCCGCGTAGTGACTTGAACTTGCCAGCAGGCTGCGGCCGTGGCGGCCTGCACTGGAAGTCCCCTGCAGGAAATCGACCGGCAGAGCGCCGCGCGAAAGGGCAGCCGCCGCGGCGGCCATGGGGTCGCGCACGTTGGTCACCAGGGCGCAGCGTCCGCGCCGGTCGACCCCCGCCCAGGTTCCGCCCGACTGCAGGTCGCGCCCGGCCAGGATCGAACTCGGATGCGCCCACGGCGCCAGCGCGGCGGTGGGCCGGGCATGGAACTCGTCGCGGTTTCCGACCAGCAGCAGGCGCCAGCGCGGGTGGGATTTCCATGCAAGGGCGACCAGGCACATGGCCCGATTGTCGCTTGCGCAGCCGATGGATCACGGTTTGATCTCACAAATTCATGAGAACGGACCAGACTTTGGACCCTTTTCCCTGTCCGAGCAGAAGGTCAGTCTCATAATTTGAGACTAAACAGCAGCTTGTGGATAAAGCTTGAACAAGTTTGTGAAGTCTGTCGCAAGCTATTGAACTACATGATGATTTTTTCCTGAGTTGGCTGTTGACAACCATTCCGGGGGTGCTAAGGTGGGCGGCAGAGGGGAGACCGGGGTTTTTGTGGTTTTTCGTGGTTCAATTGCCGCGTTCAAGCGGGTTTCGTGGGTGCCGGGTTCGTGTTCCAGGGTGAGACCGCAATTACCGTCGATGACAAGGGCAGGCTGGCCGTGCCCACGGCCTACCGGGAGCAGGTTGCGCGCGAGTGCGGCAACCGCCTGGTCATTGCCTACAACCCGTTCGAATCGGGCTGTCTGTACCTGTATCCGGAAAAGGAATGGCAGCGCGTCCGCGACGCGGTCAATGCCCTGCCCAGCACCCAGCGTGCGCACCGCAACCTGCAGCTGAAGCTGGTGGGTGCGGCCACCCCGGTAGAGCTGGACGGCAACGGTCGCATCAGTATTCCTGCCAGCCACCGCAGCGCGGTGGGCATCGAGAAAAAAGCCGTGCTGCTGGGCATGGGCGAGAAATTCGAACTGTGGAGCGAGCACGCGCATCACGCGCAGATCAGCCAGACCCTGTCTGACGACGATCTGAGCGCGCACATGCTCGACCTGAAGCTGTGACGGACGGTGCCCGGGTGCGCGATGACGCGCAGGCCGGCCACCTTCCAGCGCGGCATTTGCCGGTGATGTTCACGCAGGTCATGGAAGGGCTGCAGGTGCAAGAAGACGGAACCTACCTGGATGGCACGTTCGGGCGCGGCGGCCACGCGCGCGGGATGTTGAAAAGACTCGGCCCGGGAGGTCGGCTGCTGTTGATGGACAAGGACCCCGAAGCGATTGCACATGCCGAACGGGCGTTCGCCGACGAGGCGCGGGTGTCGATCCATCGTGGCAGCTTTGCGGGCATCGCAGACTGGGAAGCGACGGCAGACGGGCTGGACGGCATCCTGCTGGACCTGGGTGTGTCCTCGCCGCAGCTGGACGTGGCCGAGCGCGGTTTCAGCTTCGGCAAGGATGGTCCGCTGGATATGCGCATGGATCCGGACAGCGGCCAGAGTGCGGCCGAGTGGCTTGCGCAGGCCGATGAAGCCGAGATCGCCGATGTGCTCTGGCGCTACGGCGAAGAGCGCATGAGCAGGCGCATCGCCAAGGCGATCGTCGCCCGGCGCAAGGACAAGCCATTCACCCGCACTGCAGACCTGGCCGACCTGCTGGGCGCCGTCGTTGGCCGCGGCAAGCACGACATCCATCCGGCCACGCGCAGCTTCCAGGCCATCCGCATCCATGTGAATCGCGAACTGGCCGATCTGGAAACCGGCCTGGATGGCGCGCTGTCGCGCCTGAAGACGGGCGGCCGCCTGGCGGTGATCAGCTTCCATTCGCTGGAAGACCGGATAGTAAAGCGCTTCATCGCCGGGCATGCCAAGGCGCCGCCCGCGAACCGGCGCCTGCCGGAAATTGGCAGGTTCGTGCCGGTGCTCAAGGCGGTGGGCGATGCCCAGCGCGCCGAGGCGAAGGAAACCGCCGCCAACCCGCGGGCCCGCAGCGCGGTGCTGCGGGTGGCGGAAAAACTGGCACCGGCGGTGGCGGCATGAGCCGGGTGATCCTGGCCGCCCTGATCGTGGCCTGCGTGGCCACGGCCATCGGCGTGGTCTATGCGCGCCACAGCCAGCGCCTGATGTTTGTGGAACTGTCGCGCCTGGAGCGCGCGCGTGACGAGCTGAACATCGAGTTCGGACGCTTGCAGCTGGAGCAGGCCACCGTGGCCGAAAGCAATCGCATCGACCAGATTGCGCGCCTGCGCCTGGGCATGCGCTTTCCCGAAGCGGGTGACGTCGCGCTGGTTCGCCCATGAGCGGTCCCGGCAACGCACCGCAGCCGCGTAGCCGCAACCGCGCGCGCTTCAACCTGCGCGGACGCGTGGCGCTGGTGGTCAGCGCGTTGGCGCTGTGCTCGATCAGCCTGGTCGGACGCGCTGCCTATGTGCAGATATTTAACAGCGACTTCTACCAGCGCGAGGGCAACGAGCGCTTTATCCGCGACCTGGAAATCCCGACCTCACGCGGCATGATCACCGATCGCAACGGCGAACCGGTGGCGGTGTCATCGCCGGTGGAGTCGATCTGGTGCGACCCCAAGCAGCTGCTGCAGACGCCGGACCGGCTGCCGGAGCTGGCGCTGGCCTTGGGTGAGCCGCTGGACACACTGACCAGCCGCATCAGCCAGCGCGCGGAGAAGGAGTTCTATTACCTCAAGCGCCGCATCAACCCCGACGAAGCCAGGAAAATCGTGGCGATGGGCGTGCCCGGGGTTTACTCCAAGCGCGAGTTCCGCCGCTTCTACCCCCTGGGCGAGGCGAGGGCCCAGGTGCTGGGCTTCACCAACGTCGACGACCGTGGCCAGGAAGGGATCGAGCTGGCGTTCGATGATTGGCTGCGCGGCAGCCCCGGCACCAAGAAGG
>JAJAZJ010000197.1 GCA_026785795.1 Pseudoxanthomonas sp. | reverse complement strand
CGCGCACCCTGTGGGCTGCGTATGCCGCTCACGCGCTCAACAACGCCGCTGCGTTGGCGCTGATGAAGCTGTACGGCGGCGGATAAGCCCTGCGCTTAATTGACGGGGAGTTAAGACGTCTCTTGCCACAATTGCCGCCCTCATAGGAGCGTCCAATGAAACCCCTGATCCTTGTGCTCGCGCTGTCCACCGTGCTCGCCGGCTGTGCCACCGCCACCTCGTCCACCGGCCGCACGCAGTACGTGGGCGGCGTGTCCCAAGTGCAGCTGGACCAAATGGGCGCGCAAGCCTTCGCGCAAGCCAAGGCCAAGGGACCGCTGAGCACCGATGCAAAACAGAATGCCTATGTGCGCTGCGTGGTCAACACGCTGGCGCGGCAGTTGCCGCCGCGCGCGCAGGGCACCGCCTGGGAAACTGCCGTGTTCCGCAACAGTGAGCCCAACGCGTTTGCATTACCCGGCGGCAAGGTCGGGGTGAACACCGGCATCTTCAGCGTGGCCCGGAACCAGGATCAGCTGGCCGCGGTGCTGGCCCACGAAATCGGCCATGTGGTGGAGCAGCACCACGACGAGCGCATCACCCGGCAAATGGGCGCCTCGGTGTTGGTGCAGGGACTCAGCGCGCTGGCCGGGGACTACGGGCAGCTCGCCAGCCAGGGCGGTAGCCTGTTGGCGCAGGGCGGCTTCCTGCTGCCGGGCTCGCGGGCGCAGGAGTCGGAGGCCGATGTGGTGGGCCAGCAGCTGATGGCACAGGCGGGCTTCAACCCCGAGCAGGCGGTCAACCTGTGGCAGAACATGATTGCCGCTGGCGGTGCACGTTCACCGGAGTGGCTGTCCACCCACCCCGACCCGGAATCCCGCATCCAGGAGCTGCGCACCCGCGCGGCCAGCCTGATGCCGGTTTACCAGCAGGCCCGCGCCGCCGGGCGTGTTCCGCGGTGCGGGTGACGCCGCTTCTGTTGCTGTGCACCATGCGCTCTTGTTTCCGAGGCGCGGTGGTTTCTGTTAGCGTTGCCGCCCCGGTTTTCCCCGGCGGCGGTTTCCATCGGTAACTTGCGCTCCACTGAGGTGATTTCATGTTCTTCCGAGACTGCAAAAACGTCCTGCTCTTCCTGGCCCTCGCCGGTATGTTCGGCACGGCCAGCGTCAGCCAAGCCCAGGAAGGCAGCCGCTCGTCCGAGCGCAACAAGGGCAAGAGCGGCAAGGCGTCCGCCAGGGAAGAAATCAAATACCCGGACAGCACCCGGCAGGAGCCCAAGGCCAAGGGCGCTGCAAAAGCCCAGGCCAGCCTGCAGAAGCTTATCGACGCCAACAACAAGGAAGACTACCCCAGCGCCCGCGAGCAGGCCGACGCCATGCTGGCCAATCCAGCCGCGGCCGACTACGACCGGGCCCTGGCCGCACAGATCGGCTCCATCGCCGCCTATAACCTGGACGACACGCCGGCCACCATTGCGTACCTGAAGCAGGCGATCGAGATCAATGCGCTGGAAAACAACGCCCACTTCCAGCTGATGCACATGCTGGCCAGCCTGCAGCTGCAGGAAGAGCAGTATCCCGAAGGCCTGTCCACGCTGGACCGGTATTTCGCCGAAACCAACTCCAAGGCACCGGACGATATCGCCCTGAAGGGCCAGGGCCTCTATCAGGCCGAACGCTATGCCGAGGCGGTGCCGCTGCTGAAGCAGGCCATCGATACCTCCCCGGAGCCCAAAGACAACTGGCGCACCCTGCTGATGGCTTCGTACATTGAACTTGGCCAGACCGACCAGGCCATGCAGATGGCCGAGGCTGCAGCGGCCAAGGCGCCCGATGACAAGCGCGTGCAATTGAACCTGGCCAGCACCTACCTGCAGGCGGACAAGTACGACCGCGCCGCAGCCGTGCTGGAGAAGCTGCGCAGCGCGGGGCAGCTGACCGAGGAGCGCGACTACCGCCTGCTGTACTCCACGTATGCCAACATCGACAACCGTGAAAAAGACGTCATCGGGGTTATCAACGACGGACTGCAGAAGGGCATCCTGAAGCCCGACCGCGACACCTATGTGGCGCTGGCCCAGTCCTATTACTATTCGGATCAGATGCCCCAGGCCATCGAGGCCTGGCAGAAGGCGGCACCGCTGGCCAAGGACGGCGAGGTCTACCTTAATCTGGCCACCGCCCTATGGCAGGAGGACCGCCTGCCGGAAGCCAAGCAGGCGGCCAAGCAGGCGCTGGACAAGGGCGTGAAGCGGCCGGAGACCGCGAGGAAGATCCTCGCCCAGCCCTGACCAGGCGACGCGGAATTTCATTTTCCGCAACTGGAGATGATGGTGCTGGGACACAGGATTGGTATAAGCTCGACATTCCCGCGGCGAGTTGCCACGGTCCAAACACCTCAGGCGGTGCCGCCTCGTCGGCCCAAGAATGTGAGTCAATTGGCGCATGGCTGAACAACTGGTCATAAACAGGAATTACCGGGACGACGAAGCGCAGGATGGCCTGAACTGGCCGCGCATCATCGGCCTTACCTTCGTGGTTGCGCTGCACGTGGCGGCAT
>JAJAZJ010000196.1 GCA_026785795.1 Pseudoxanthomonas sp. | reverse complement strand
TTCCTCTGGCACAACTACGGCAACAGCACCATCGGCGCACGCTCGGACGTTGAAGGCGTACCGATTGACAGGCTGCAGGCGTTCTACCGCCAGTGGTACCAGCCGGACAATGCCACGCTGGTGATTGCCGGTCGCATCGATCCTGCAGAGACGCTGCAGCTGGTGTCCAGTAAATTCGGCGGGATCAAGGCGCCCAAGCGCGTGCTCCCGCACCACTACACCGCCGAACCCGCGCAGGATGGCGAACGCGAAGTCACTGTGCGCCGTACCGGCGACCTGAACCTGGTGGCGGCCGCGTACCACACGCCGGCGCTGGCACATGCCGACAGCGCGCCGTTGAGCGTGCTGGCCGATATCCTGGGCAACACGCCGGGGGGCCGCCTGCACAAGGCGCTGGTGGAAACCAAGATCGCCGCGGGCGCGGGCGCGAGCGGCGAATCGCTGCGCGAGCCCGGCCTGCTCAGCGTCTATGCCGTGCTGCCAAAGACCGGCAACGCCGACAATGCGCAGGCCGAACTGCTCAAGCAGGTGGAGCAGCTGCGCGAACGCCCGATCACCCAGGCCGAAGTGGACGAAGCCAAGCAGCGTATTGGCAACGCCTATGACCTGTATCTGACGGACGTGAATGCGGTTGCGATGGGCTTGGCCGAGTTCCAGTCGGCCGGCGACTGGCGCCTGCTGTTCACCAGCCGCGATGCGGTCGAAAAAGTCACCGCCGAAGACGTGAACCGGGTTGCCGCCGCATACCTGAAATCCAGCAACCGCACCCTGGGCCGCTTCATTCCCACCGATGCTCCGGACCGCGTGACGATCCCGGCGGCACCGGCGGTTGCCACGCTGGTCGATGGCTATACCGGGCGCGCGGTGGTAGCCGCAGGCGAGAACTTCGACCCTTCGCCGCAGAACATCCAGGCCCGCACCAGCACCTTCACCCTGGGCAACGGCCTGAAGGTCTCGCTGCTGCCGAAGAAGACCCGCGGCGAAACCGTGGTGGTCAGCGCCCAGTTCCGCTTTGGTGACGAGGCCAGCGTGACCGCTTCGCCCAATCCGGCCGGCAGCATGGCCGGCGCCATGCTGATGCGCGGCAGCCAGGCGATGAGCCGCCAGCAGATCGACCAGCGTTTCGAGGCACTGAAGACCCAGGCCAGCGTCAGCGGCAGCATCCAGGGTGCCACCATCGCGATGCAGACGCGGCGCGGGCAGCTGGCCGACGCACTGGCCCTGGCCGCGGAAGTGCTGCGCACGCCCAGCTTTCCGGAGAGTGAATTCGAGCAGCTGCGCCTGCAGGCGATCACCGGCCTGGAGGCCTCGCGCAGGGAGCCGGGCAGCGTGGCCGGCATGGCGCTGGCACAGCATTTCGATCCCTGGCCCGCCGGCCATCCGCTGCATGTCGACAGCATCGACGAGTCGCTGGCGAAGCTGAAGGCACTGAAGCTGGAGGACGTGCGCGCCTTCCACCGCAACTTTTACGGCACGACGTACGGTGAAATCGCCATCGTCGGCGACTTCGATCCAGCCGCAGTCAAACAGCAGCTGGAGAGCCTGTTCGCCGGCTGGCCGTCGCCCAAGCCCTACCTGCCCATCGACACGCGCTACACCTCCGTGCCCGCTCGTCAGGAACGCTTCGAGACCCCGGACAAACCCAACGCCGTGCTGACTGCGCGCCACAACCTGCCGCTGCGGGTCACCGATCCGGACTATCCGGCGCTAGTGGTAACCAACCGGGTGTTTGGCGGCGGTGCGCTGAAATCGCGCCTGGGCGACCGTATCCGCCAGCGCGAAGGCCTCAGCTATGGCGTGTCGAGCGCGATCCGCGCCGATGACAGCCGCAGCGGCCAGGACGACGCCGGCAGCCTGAACATCCAGGCCATCGCGGCGCCAGAGAACATGGCCAAGGTGGAAGCCGCGGTGCGCGAGGAGTTGGCGCGCCTGGTCAAGGACGGGATCACCGAGGAGGAGTTGCGCGATGCGGTATCCGGCATCCTGACCGAGCGTCAGCAGGGCCGAGCCGACGATGGCAGCGTAGCCGGGATGCTGGCCGACCAGCTCTACTTTGGCCGCGACATGCAGTTCACGGCAGCGCTGGACGCCCAGTACCAGGCATTGACCCTGGCCCAGGTGAACGCGGCGATCCGCAAATACCTGAAGCCCGATGCACTGAGCGTCTACGTTGCCGGTGATTTCGCCAAGGCGGCTTCTGCGGCGCAGTAGGCAAAGCGTCCGTAGCCGCAGCAGAGCAATGGCGCATATGAGCGCCGTTTTTCACGTAGGAGCGCCCCCTGGGCGCGATGCCCTTCCCATCGCCCTGCGAAGAGCATCGCGGGCAGGGCCCGCTCCTACATTCGGGTGTGGTTACTTGCGCGGCCAGGCGGCCAGCATCGCCCACAGGCCACCAAGGCCGGCGATCCACGAGGATGCGGGTATGTCGAAGATGCGCGGTCCGCCGGCTTCAAACCCGTACAGCACCGCCGCCACGATCAGCAGGCCGGTTCCAAGGATGGCGGCGACGATGCGCCGCTGCATGCCTTTCATCGTATGCGCCAGCTCAGCGAGGTCCTGCGAGCGCAAGGCCAGTTCGTGGCGTCCCTCCACCTGCTGCTTCAGCCACATGTGGACCAGACGCGGCATGTCCGGCGCATGGGTCATGATCTCGGGCAGGCGCTTGCGCAGCTCCTGCGCTGCGCGCTGCGGGCTGTAGCGCTCGACCAGGATTCTTTCCAGCACCGGCTTGGCCACCGCCCAGATATCCAGCTGCGGGTCCAGCTGGCGGCCAACGCCTTCGATGTTGAGCAGCGTTTTCTGCAGCAGGATCAGCTGCGGCTGCAGGGTCAGCTCGTACTTCTGTGCGGTGTGGAACAGTTTGATCAACACCTGCGCCAGCGAAATTTCAGACAGCGGCCGGGTGAAGTAGGGTTCGCACACGGTGCGCGCTGCGGCCTCCAGCTCGTCAATACGCACCGTGGCCGGCATCCAGCCCGCCTCGACATGCAGTTCGGCGATGCGGCGGTAGTCCTTGTTGAAGATGGCCATGAAGTTCTCGGCCAGGTAGTACTGATCTTCCTGGGAGAGCTGGCCCACGATACCGAAGTCCAGGGCGATGAAGCGCGGATTGGCCCGGCGCGCCGGATCGCTGTCGACCCAGATATTGCCGGCATGGGCATCGGCGTGGAAGAAATTGTCGCGGAATACCTGCGTGTAGAACACGCGCACACCCTTGGCCGCGAGCGCCTTGCGGTCGATACCGGCGGCGTCGAGGGCCGCGATGTCGTCCGAAGGAATGCCGCTCACCCGCTCCATGGTCAGGACGCGCTCGGTGGTGTGGCTCCAGATGATCTCCGGCACGTACAGATCGTCCGAGCCAGCCCACATGCGCCGGATCACGCTGGCGTTCGCGCCTTCACGCTGCAGGTCCAGCTCCGCGGTCAGGGTGGTTTCAATTTCGGCCACGATCTCGCGCGGGCGAATCTTGTCGGCATTGGGATGGGCGCGATGCACCAGCGCTGCGATCGAGTTCAGCAGCGAGATGTCGCCGGCGATCTGCTTCTCGATGCGCGGACGCAGCACCTTGACCACTACCTCGCGACCGCCCGCCAGGGTGGCGGCATGGACCTGGGCGATGGAGGCCGAGGCCAGCGGTGTGGTGTCGAAGGTTTCAAAGGCCTCGCCGATCGGCAGGCCCAGCGCGGCTTCCACGATGGCGCGTGCGGCTTCGCCGTCAAAAGGTTTCACCCGATCCTGCAGCAGCGCCAGCTGGTCGGCCACGTCCGGCGGCATCAGGTCGCGGCGGGTCGACAGGATCTGTCCGAACTTGACGAAGATGGGGCCCAGCTCCTGCAGCGCCAGGCGCAGGCGCGTGCCGCGCGACTGGGCCGCGATGGTCGCCGAGGCCCGTGGCACGAATGGCCGCGCCAGCTTCAGCCAGCGCTCGGCCGGTGTGTCCTCGAACAGGTCGTCAAGCCGGTAGCGCAGAAGTATGCGGCCGATCTTGCCGGCCCGCAGCGCGGCCCTCACTGCCGCGCCCGCTGCAGGTAATCAAACCTGGCCTGCAGTCGCTCCATGTCGTTTCGCAATGCGTCGACGTCGTCATGGAAGGCATTCAGCTCGGCCCGGCCGACTACGTCGCGCGATTCCTCGGTAACGAACTCGGCGGCGTTGTGGGCCAGGTTGTCGCCGGTCGTGCGCAGTTTCTTCAGCGCATTGCGGGCGGCGTTGGCAAGCTGTACGCCGACGATGTCGCCGAACACGGCCACGAACGGCTGCTGCCAGTCCGGATCAAAGCGTTCGGCCAGGGTCTGCAGGCGGCGTGCAAGTTCGGCATCGCCGGAGACGCGCACGCGCCCTACCGGCGTGGGGGTTTGGCGGCGGTAGAAAGGCAATTGAGCCAACAGACCGCCGAGCGTGCTGCGCACCGCAAGGTCGGGCTCGTCGTCGGCCGGCACCGGGCCCACCAGCAGGCGTTCACCGGCGACGCTGATCTGCAGCGCAAGCGGCGGGGCTTCCAGGGCAAGCGCAACCCGGCGACCGTCCAGCGTGGCCAGTGACTGGCGCGTATCCGGGTCCAGCGACAGGGCGCGATTGAGCGCAGCTTCCAGCGCACGTCCGGCAATCGGTTTGAGGGAATCGAGGGGGGTAGTCGCCATGCCGGCATTCTACCCGGCTGGCGATACCGCCCGCGGGCCCGACAGCGCCGGGTCCACGGGCGGCACAGCGATCAGGTCAGGCTTTCTTGCGCAGGAACGAACCCACTGCCAGGATCAGGAAGACGACGAACAGGATCCAGGCGATGCTGCTGGCGGTGCCGGCAATACCACTGAAGCCGAGTACGCCTGCGATGAGGGCGATAACCAGGAAAATGACTGCGTACTGCATCATGGGGTTGACTCCGTAAGGTGGCAAGCGCGTGTTGGCTTGCGCCCATCATCCAGCCCCGAGGTTGTGTTCAGGTGACGACGCGGCAAGCGATTGCTTCAGCCTTGTGATGCCCTCGTTAAAGTCAACCCGCGGCACGTAGCCAAAGTCACGATGGGCCGGCCCCATGTCGTACCAGTGCGCGGTACTCAACTGCTCGGCCAGGAATCGGGTCATGGGCGGCTCACCTTTCAGCGGCAGCACCGTCCACAGCGCCTCGCAGGCCACCCCAATGCGGTAGGCGGCCTTGAACGAAACATGCTTGTCTACGCGCGGCGCAGCGGCGGCGGCGAGCAGTGCGTTGAGCAACTCGCCCATCGGCTTGGGCTCACCGTTGGAGATGAAGTAGGCGCGCCCCGCGCACGCCGCGCCGACGGCGAGATGCTCGAACGCGTCGAAATGAGCCTGTGCGGCGTTGTCGATGTAAGTGGTGTCGACCAGGTTAAGGCCATCGCCAACGATGCGCAGCCGCCCCGCCCGGGACCGCGACACCAGGCGCGGCAGGATCTGCTGGTCACCCGGGCCCCAGATCAGGCGTGGCCGCAGGGCAACCGTGGCCAGGCTGGTGTCGTTAGCCGCCAGTACCGCCCGCTCGGCGATGGTCTTGGTTTCAGCGTACGGGGCCTGGAAATTTTCGCCGTACGGCACCTGGTCCGCGCTGGCGCCCTCCACCGGATGGGTGGCGCGATGGGTCACGCTGGGAGTTGAGGTATAGACCAGCTTGCCGACGTCATGCGTGCGGCAGGCATCCAGCACGTTCTGGGTGCCAACCACGTTGGCCGCGTAGTAGCTGGCGCGGCGGCCCCATGCGCCGGCCTTGGCCGCATTGTGGAAAATCGCATCCACGCCGTCCGCCGCGTGGGTCACCGCGTGCGCATCGGCCAGGTCGCCCTGCACCTGGCCAACGCCCAGTTCGGCCAGTACCGGATAGTGGCCACGATTGAAGCTGATGACCTGGTGCCCACGCGCGACCAGGCCGCGACACAGCGCCTGGCCCAGGAATCCTCCGCCACCGGTGACCAGAATCTTCATGCGCCTTCCCCTGCCTGCATGACGCCTTCACCCGGGACCTGCAGAGTGAGCAAGCCGCGCTGGAAAAAACCGTGCGCGTCCTCCATCCTGGCCATGCCGGCACTATCCATATCTGCGCACCTCTGCCCGATCAGGTCCTGCAGCCAAGCCGTTTCATCGCGACCAAGGATTCCACTTGCATAATCGTTGAAGCTGACCCCGCTTGCCAGGTCCAGGCTACGAACCAGCGGGCTCAGCGCGACTTCGAGCTCCTCGAAGTCCGGCGCAGGGGGTGCCGGATGACCCAGCGTGGCCAGCGCCGCAAGCAAGTCCTGTTCGAATGCGGCGGGTGACCAGGTCTGGTCAATCCGTGCAGCCCCTCGCTCGCAGCGCTCACGCATTTCAGACGGACGCGAGAGGTCGGCATGGATGGTTTCGGCAACGCTTCTGTAGGCAGCCGGATCAAATCTGCCTTGTGCCGAGGCCAGCATCGCGGCCGTTTCCATCACCGTGATTCCATGTTCCGGCGGCAGCAGATGGCGGTTGTTTCCCGCACCGTTGGTATACACCGGGCAACCGTGGTGGACCGATTCCAGCACGTAAAAGCCGAAAGGCTCCGGGAATCGATTGTAGGCCAGCCCGAACCTGCACGCCTGCATCAGCCGCGCCAGCGCACGCTGGTTCAAGTGCGGCACGGGAATGAAGTAGTCCATGCAGTTGGTGCCGCTACCGGTCAGCAGCGCGTCCAGCGCACTTCGGCTGTCCGGGTTCAGCGATGTCTCTGAAATCAGCAACAGCACCGGTGGACTGCCGTGGGCGCGTGCAAGCTGGTTGAGCCCGTATAGGATGCCCAGCGTGGCCAGCAGGTCCTGCTTGCCGGGCTGCAGGGCATGGCCAAACACCAGCCCCGATTCCAGCAGGGCCAGCAGTTCGGCGGGAAGTTCGCTGCCGTGTCCGAAGCCGGGGTGTCCATGCGGGTGCTCCACGCACGGCACCGGCAGCCTGACGCGGGTGACCGCATTGAATCCGCCCGGATTGAGCAGGCGCCTGCGCCGCCAGTCCGGGGCGGCGAACAGCGAGCGCAGCACCCGTGCCAGGTAGGGAGAGTTGGCGCAGTGCAGGTCCACGTCCGGATTCATCATCCAGTTGCCCGGGCCGTAGACCAGTCCGTGGTAGAGCACTACGTGCTTGTCTGCCCAGTCCTTGCCGGGGGTGCGGATCGTGGTGCCGGCGCAGTCGTACAGTGCGATTGACGGCTTGTCCAGCCCATCATGGCGTGCGTGCTGTGCGGCCAGCGCCAGCGGCAACAGCGCCTCTTCCGTACCAGCCGTGGACGGCGGACTGAATGCGCGCACCGAAAATCCGTTGCGCTGCAGGATCGGGGAAATTGAATCATTCACGTAGCCAACCGAGCCCAGGTACGGTGGCCCACCGGTGCGCGACAGGAAAAGTGAAATTGACTGGGTCATTGCTGGCGGTGGTTCTGGAACATCTCGATCACCCTATCGCAATCGCTGCGCCGCAGCCTGGCCCGGCATGGTTCGGGCTTCGCCAAGTCAGCCATGCCACCACCTGCCTTCAATGCGATCGCCATGCGCTTAACCCACCGCCCTGCTGCCCGTGCGTCAGACACTGGAGCGTGACCGCGATTGAAGCTGATGCCTTGGCGCCCACGCGCGGCCAGACCGCAGCACAGCGCCTGGCCCAGGAATCCTCCGCCACCGGTGAGCAAAAAAATCATGGGTCGCTGCCTTCGCTCTCGTGGTTGTTCTTGCTGTTGCTTTTAGCCTCCCTTGCGCACAGCGCAGGGGAGGACTGAGGTGGGCTGCTCTTGCTCTGCGCCTGAATCGAATCCATCACTCCCAGGATATCTTCAAGCACAACGGCCGATTGCAGCAACACATCATGGTTCCAGTATCGCAGGACCTGGTAGCCGCGTGTTTCCAGTACCGCTGTCCTCCTCTGCTCATACGTAGCCGGTTCTCCGTGCTGGCCGCCGTCCAGTTCGTTGGTCAGCTTCAGCCCATGGCAGAGGAAATCCGCGATGTAGCCGGCGATGGGGAACTGTCTTCGAAACTTGGAGCCGCCGAGCTGCCTAGGCTTGAGGTGCTGCCATAGGCGGCATTCGGCATCAGTAGTTACGTTGCGGAGCTTGCGTGCGCGCTGGCGGAGTGGGTCCATGGCTTCCTGCCCTGGTTTGGTTGGGAGCTGTCTGACTGGTAGAAAAAGCAAGGTCAAGCGCACCCCTGCCCAACCCTCCCCTGCTGCGCAAGGGAGGGGGCAAGCGTGCTGCACCCGCATATCACACCCTTTACTACAGCCGGGTCTGTCAGCAAATGTCCCGCATCAGTCTCTCTTTCCTCTGCTTCGCAAATCAGGGGGCTGGAATTCGGTATTCATCCGGCTGTTTGTCCTGCTGCCCAAATCGCCAGCTTCTCCCGGCCGATCTTGGCGTTGTGGCGAATGTCCACCGGAAAGGAGGGATGACACAGGAAGGTCTTGATGCACGCCGTATGCACCTGCCCTTCTGCGATCAGACGCAGTGCACCCACGACCTGCGCGCGGCGTTCGGGCGCTATGCCCGGCCGGAGTTCGTAACACAGCACCGGCTGCTGGCTGCCCGGGTTGCCAACGCCGACCAGCGCCGTGCGCTTCACCTCCGGCTGGGTGTTGAACACCGGCTCCACCTGTTCGGTATACAGCGGGCCGTGCGCGGTTTGCACACGCTGGGTCTTGCGCCCGCAGAACCACAGCCGTCCTTCGGCGTCGAAATAGCCCACGTCACCCATGCGGTGCACGATACGCTCGCTGCCATCGGCAAGCGGCTCGCGGATCTTGGCTGCGCGGGTGGCGGCCTCGCGATTGAAATAGCTGTCGGTGGCGCTGGGGCCGGCCACGGTAATTTCGCCGACTACACCCTGCTCAAGCTCCCGCGCCTGGGTCCACTGCGGAATCGGCGCATCGTCGATGGCGATGATGCGCACCACGTTCGGCGCCACCGGCCGGCCCACGCAGGTGCCCAGGCCACGCTCGGTCGCGGTGCGCGTCTGCTGCAGTTCACGGCCCTCGATCACCGCCACCGGCAGGCACTCGGTGGCGCCATACGGGGTCCAGAACTGGGCGTTGGCCGGCAGCAGCGCGCGCATTGCCTCGACCACGTCCGGCGGCACCGGCGCGCCGGCTGAGGTCACCCGCTGCAGGCCCGGCAGCGGCTCGCCATGGTCGGTGAGCACCCGCATCAGCGCGGGCGAACCGAACAGCTGGGTCACGCTGAATCTGCGCATCGCCGCATGCAGCTTGCGCGGATCGGCGCTGGCCGGCCGGGTGGGATCCATATCGGGGATGACCGAGGTGAGGCCCAGCGCAGGATCGAACAGCGCGAACGGCGGGAACGTGGGCAGGTCAACGCCGCCAGGCTCGATGCCGAACGCGTTGCGCAGCAGCTCGATCTGGGCGACGAAATGGCGATGCCGGTAGACCACGCCCTTGGGTATGCCGGTGGAGCCGCTGGTAAAGAGAATGCCGGCCGTGTCTTCCGCTTGGGTGCTGGCCAGCTGCGGACCTGCACCCTGCCCGGCCTGTTCAATCCTGGCCAGCGTGGTCCCGCCCCAGCCGTAGCGATGGCCTACCGTGACCAGGCGGGTCGCGCTGCGTGCCCACCCCAGCAGCAGCCGCGCCACGTGTGCGAGCGGGATGCCGATAAACGCCTGCGGCTGCGCCTCGTCCAGGCACTGCTTCAGTGCACGCCGGTCGATGCCGGGATCCACCAGCACCGGCACGGCGCCGGCCTTGAACAGGGCGAACATCAGCAGGAAGAACTCCGGCGAAGGCCGCACCATGATGACCGTGCGCGTGCCGCGAACGATGCCGTGCCCGGCCAGGCCGGCGGCGATGGCATCGCTGCGCGTGTCCAGCTGCGCATAGGTCAGGCTGACGTCGTAGTTCGCCGCGCCGCCGCTGCCGCGCGATCCGGGACAATGCATCGCCACCCGGTCGGGATGCTCGCGTGCAAGGCGCGGAAGGCTGGCGGCGATGTTGCAGGTTTCGGACATCGTTGGATTGTAGGCGGTCGAATGTAGGAGCGCCCCCTGGGCGCGATGCTCTTTGTATG
>JAJAZJ010000195.1 GCA_026785795.1 Pseudoxanthomonas sp. | reverse complement strand
GGGGCGACCCCGGCTGCGTTTTGCGCCTTGCGCATGACCTTTTTAACGAGCAACGCGTCCTCCGTCAATAGTGTGAACAGGCCCTAATCCATGACGCTGAATTCCCCGTTCCGCATCGCCCTCACCCTGCTGCTGGCGCTGGCCGCCGCTGGCGCCTGCGTCTGGATGCGCACCCCGCTGCCCTGGTTGATCGGTCCGCTGGTGGCCACTGCGGCGGTGTCGATGCGCGGCGCGCAGACACAAAGCTCCAACCTGCTACGCAACCTGGCGCAATGGACCATCGGCGCCGCGCTCGGCCTGTACTTCACGCCGCAAGTGGCGCAGCTGCTGGCCGCCCTTTGGTGGGTGATCCTGCTGGCGGTGGTCTGGGCGCTGGGACTGGGATGGGCCTTCGGCGTCTGGATGCATCGCACCGAATCTGCCCGTCTGCCAGGCACAGCGTACGAAAAGCGGGCCACCTGCTATTTCGCCGGCTCGATCGGCGGCGCTTCGGAAATGACCCTGCTGGCCGAACGAGCTGGAGCCCGCACCGACCTGGTCGCCGCCAGCCACAGCTTGCGGCTGCTGCTGGTCACCATCCTGGTTCCGTTCGCTTTCAGTTTCAGCGGAGTGCACGGCATCGACCTGTCGGCACCTGGACCCCGGGTCGTGCATTGGAATGGATTGGCACTGCTGGCAGTTGCGACCGGAGCGGGCGCCTGGGTGATGGCGCGCACCGGCCGGCCGAACCCGTGGTTCATCGGCGCGCTGCTGGTGGCGATCGGTTTGACAACCGCCGGCATCGAGCTGTCCGCCCTTCCGCAGTGGCTGACCAATGCCGCGCAGCTGGTGATCGGTGTCAGTCTCGGGGTGCGCTTCGAAGCACGGTTCGTCCGCACCGCACCGCGCTGGCTGCTGTCTGTGCTGCTGGGCACGCTGGGGATGATTGTTCTGAGCGCAGGACTGGGCCTGCTACTGGCCTGGGCGACCGGGGTGCACCCGGCAACGATGATTCTGGGCACTGCGCCGGGCGGGATCGCCGAGATGGCCATCACCGCCAAGGTGCTGCAACTGGGGGTTCCGGTGGTGACGGCCTTGCAAGTCTGCCGGCTGGTGGCGGTGCTGATGCTGGTGGGACCGCTGTTTCGCTGGGGCTACGGCCGGCTGGCCGGGCCGTCCGGTTGATCTCGATCTCGTTTCTGGACCTAGTGCATGACCAGCGGGTTCTGCGCCAGTTCCGCGTAGCCGTCGAGTGTGGATTCGACTTCTTCCTGGGTCGGGGTGTTGAGTTGCCAGGCGGTGATCTGGCGCTGGAACGCTTCGGCCCACGAGCCGTCCAGATAGACCTCTTTGTTGGAGCGCTTGTCGACGATCTCGAAGCCGTGCCGAACGGTGACCGGTTTCGGCTCGCCGTCCAGGGGTTCGTTCGCCTGCATGTGCACCACCACGAAGGCGTCGGAGTCATAAAGCATTTGCATGGTGAGTTTCCTTTAGCGTTATCTGGCGACAGCTGGGCCGTTTTCAAGATGGACCCGAACAACGCTGGTGGACCCTCCTGCTGAAGTCACGGTAAGCAGTCCAGGGCTCAGGACCTGTCGGTTGAGGCCCACTGCTGGTCGACAAAATCCCCATTCGGTTGTGTCAGACGGATGCGCACGGGAACGTAGTCCATCGCTGTGCCCAGCCAGAGTTCGACCCGGATGTCGTACTCGCGGCGCGGGTTTCGCACCAGCTTGCGCGTTGCCACCGTGCCGCCCGGGAGCTCGAGCGACTCGTCGCCTTCGACCGTGAACAGCCAGGGTTCGGCGTCGCGGACGCCAGCGGTCTGCAGGGTGATGCCGGTGCCGGCGGGAAACTTCGCGGGGGCTGCGGCCAGCATGGACGCGAGCTGGATGAACACGCTGAGCCGATCCTGGGCCCCCGGCAGCAAGGGCACCTGCGGAGCGTTGCTGCTGAAGACCAGGTGGCCGCTCTCGCGCTCGAAGTGGGTGGCCTGCTCGCTGCGTCCCTTGTCGGAAAACCGTTTCGGCGCGAGCCCTTCGGCTGTGATCCGCCCGGTGCTGTGCTGCGTGCGCGAGGGCAGCAGCGGCGAGGAATAGGCCAGCCGCGCTTCGTACTGTTCGCCGTCATGGCGCCAGCGCAATTCGCCGCCGAAGGTCCAGGCCTGTCCCCGCGACTGGCCGGTGACGGCGTAGCGCAGGCGGACCGACCCGGGAACCGCAAATGCCATCGAGGGCGCGGACGACGCAGCGGCGGGCAGCTGCGTGACCGGTTCGGTTGCGGTCGCCGATGCAGCGACTGGTGGCGGCGCTTCCGGCGGCGTCGCGTTGGTTGCTTCTGCCACCGGCTCGGTGACACGAGCGGGCGCTGAGGTGGAGGCAATCTCCACTGCCGCTGCCGCTGCCGTAGCCGTAGCCGTAGCCGTAGCCGCAGCATCGACTGCCGGTCGCGCGTTCTGCATCCGGAGGCCGCGTGCGCTCCGGACGGCAGCTGGCCGGGCAGCGGCCAGGCCAGCAACATCGGCCTGGGCCAGGACTGGTGCAACGGCCAGGACCCGCGTCACCAACGTTCGCATGCCCGGCGGGCTGGGCGGCTCGCGCATTCGGGCCTGGTTCAAGAGCAGCAGGTGGCCAGCCGCAACCGTCAGGGTGAGCAGCGCCAGCGGCCCTGGGGCCACGTGCTGCCGGGTGTTCATCCCCGCCATCCCAGGTCACTGGACAACTGCGACGCGGCAGCGCGCAGGGGGCGCTCCACCGCGCCCTTCCATTCCGGATCGATGGTAGCCATCGATCCGACGGCCACGATCCCCAGCGCGATGTGGCCGTCGGAGTCGAACACCGGCACGCAAAAGCCGACGATCCCGGGCAACAGGGTGTCGACCACCCGGGCCGCGCCACGCTGGCGTACCTCGTCGAGCAGCCGGCGCGCCTCTGTCATGTTGGCGGGCAGGTCGCTGCGGCCCATTTTTTGCGCGCGCAGGATTTCTTCCTTGAGCATCGGTGCGATGGCTTCGCGCGAAACATAGGCCGCGAAGCAGCGTCCGGTCGCGGAGGTGAGCAGCGGCATCACGTCGCCCAGCCTCAGGTTGACCGTCACCGTGTGCGGCGACTCCTCCCAGTGGATGATGGTCGGGCCGTGGTTGCCCCAGACCGCCAGCGCCAACGTGTGGCCCCCGATCTGCTCCATGATCCGCGGCACCCGCTCGCGTGCGAGCTTGACCGCGTCGATGCGGGACAGCGACGCCAGCCCCAGCTTGAGGGCGGCGGGCCCGAGGTCGTAGCGGGTGCTGCTGGCGTCCTGCGCAACCAGTTCCAGCCGCTGGAAGCTCACCAGGTAGCGATGCGCCTTGGCGGCGCTCATCCCGGCGGCGGCGGCCAGGTCGCGCAGCATCAGCGCTCCGTCGGCTTTGCCCAGCACGTCCAGCAAACCGAATCCGACCTCGACCGATTGAATGCCGGCACGCTCCTTCATCGCCACAGCGTTCCGCTAGAATTACGTTTAGGTAAATTCATTTCACAATGCGTAATGTGCTGGAACTCTAGCGCGTCCCCTCAGGGGAGGCAAATCCGATGAAGCTCGCAACGTACAAGGACGGCTCGCGCGATGGCCAACTGGTGGTGGTCTCGCGCGATCTGGGCACCGCGCATTATGCGACCGGCATCGCCGCCAGGATGCAGCAGGTGCTGGACGACTGGAGCTTCATCTCCCCCCAGTTGCAGGACCTTTACGAGACGCTCAACCGCGCTGCTGACGGCGCCTCGGGATCGCTCAAGGCGCGCCACGC
>JAJAZJ010000194.1 GCA_026785795.1 Pseudoxanthomonas sp. | reverse complement strand
GCGTCAATCCGATTTCCGGCACCAGCACCAAGGCCTGTTTGCCGCGCCGCAGGCAATCGGCGATGGCGTGCAGGTAGACCTCGGTCTTGCCGCTGCCGGTGACGCCGTCCAGCAGCAGGGCGGCGAAGCCTTGGGTGGAAAGGATCGCGTCGACGGCGGACTGCTGCTCCGGATTCAGCGCAGGGCCTGCCTGCGGTGCAGGGGCCAGCAGGGATGCGGGAATCGGCACGCGCTCCACCAGTCCGCGCTTGGCCAGCGCGCGCGCCGCCGTGCGCCAGTCGTGCAGGTGCAGGTCCAGACTGTCTTCGTCGCGCGGCGAGGCGTGCAGCAGTTCGGCCAGGCGTCGCGGACGCGTACCTTGGCGCAGTCGCTCTCTCCCATCGAGGCCGGTCCGGGTCAACCGCCAGGCCCATGCATGGGTGTCTGGAAGTGGTTCGCCCTGGCGCAGCAGCGTGGGCAGCGCGGTGCCCAGCACCTCGCCCAGCGGCGCATGGGTATAGCGCGACAGCCACTGCAGCGACTCGAACAGCTCGCCCTGCAGCAGTGCAGTGCCGTCCTGGAACGCGAGCATCGGACGCAGCGCCGCGGGATCGGCCGCGGCCGTGCCGACCTCGGCCACGATGCCGGTCAGCTCACGCGCGCCGAACGGCACCCTGACCCGCCGGCCCACATCGGCAGCGCACGGCGCCTGACCGGGCAGCGGCAGATAGTCGAACAGGCGCGGCAGCGGCAGCGGCAAGGCGACGCGGAGGACGGAAAATGCGGTCATCCGATCCAGTTTACCGGGGCGGCGAGCGGCCCCGGTCCGCAGGCCCCAGTTGCACGTGATTGTTGTTCCTGGGCTGACGATAATCGCGCAAGTGGCCGCTGCACTTGGGGATTCCAGTTTATCCACACGGTCTGTGGATAAAACTGTGCATCAAACCCATGCTCCACGCTTGGATGCCGCTGCAAGCTGCATTGAGACGGGGTTGGCTAAAAAAGCGCCAATCCCATATTCGTGATGAAAATCAGCTATATAGCCGTGAAACACAAATGCAACATCGGCTTCGCGGCGCTGTCCCGGCAGGCCCGTGACGATCTGGTGACGGCTGTGTACAACCTTTTTCCGCACAAACCGCCCGCAGCCCCTGAAAAAGCCCAACTCCCGGATTTGTCAAGACCTGCGCAGGCCCGTCGCCGAGGTGCCCGCCGCTATCATGCGGCCATGCCCCAGCCGTATCTGCGATGCCCAACACCCTGAATGACGCCGCCGCGGCGCCGGCGGCCCTCTCGGCTTTCCTGCGCGGCGTCGAACGTCGCGCGGCGGTATTCGCGGAACTGCAGTGCGGCGACCGCGAGGTGGGCGACAGCGCCCTGGCTGCCGCCATGCGCGCGTTCCGGACCCACGCCGCGGCCCTGCCCATGGCGGGATGGCCGCAGCGCTTCTGGACCCTGCTGCTGGCTGCGCCCCCCTTGCGCCGCAATGCCGGACAGGCGCAGTGGCCGCGCACGCTATCCAGCCTCGCACTATTGGCGCTGCTGGAGCGGCAAGCCTTGTTGCTGCGCCTGGCGGCCGGTCTGGCCGAAGACGAGGCGGCCGGGGTGCTGGGGATGTCAGAGCCGGCCTACCAGCAGGCGCTGGCGGCCGCCTGTCCCCGCGATGCCGGTGGCCAGCCCGACCTGCTGGCCTGGCGCAGCCTGGCAGAAGCCATCCAGCAGCAGCTGCGCGACCTGCCGCCAGAGCGATTGGCGCGGCTGGCGCGCATCCGCGAGGATGCAATCAGCGGCAGCGGCCTGCGCCAAACCCAAAAGCACCCGCTGCCCGCGGGGCGCGCGCCGGTAGCGCAGACCCAGCATCGGCGCTGGCCGCGGATCCTGCTGGTGCTGGTGCTGTGCGCAGCCGCACTGGCGGCGACCTGGTGGTGGCCGCAGCGCCCGGTGTCGCCATTGCCGGACCCATCGCACATCGCAGACGGCAGTGGTGTCGCCCCGCAGGTGGACATCCGCAGCGAGGCGCTGCCGGAGGAGATGGCTGCGTCACGCTTCGACGCGGCCGACTATCTGCCGACCCATCCCGATTTCGAGCTGCTGATGGACGACGAGGGCGAAGCCGCGGCGCGCGATGCCGATTTCCATGCGTGGCGGGTGCACATGCGCCAGGCCTTGCCGGTTCCGGAGTCGGCCACGGATGCCGAGGCGGGCAGCACCCAGATGCAAGAGGAAGGAGTGATCAATGCGCCCGCGCCGTGAGTCCGCAGCGCGAAGGATCACGCTGCTGATGCTGGCGGCACTGTGCGCAGCGGCCTGGGCATCGCCGCCGCCGCTGCCGGCCGCGCTGCAGGCAGAGCAGCAAGCGCGAGCGGGGCGGCTGCAGGCGATGACGCCCGTGCAGCGAAACCAGCTCGAGCAACGGCTGGTCGCATGGGACGCGCTGTCCAAGACCGAGCGCGATGACCGGCGCGCGCGCTACCAGGCGTGGCGTGCGCTGACGGCCGGGGAACGAATCGAGCTGGCCCGCGTGGCGACGGAACTGGCCGCCTTCCCGCCGGAGCGCACGCAGGCGCTGCGGACCCAGTTCGATTTGCTGGACGCCTCCGTACAGCGCGGCTGGCGACTGGGCCCTGCGCTGGGTGCCGACTACGACAGGCTGCAGCCGCTGCTGGCCTACGTGGCCCCCGGGCAGCGCCAGCCTCTGCTGGCCGCGCTGAGGCAGATGGATCCCCAGCAGCGCGCAGACCTGGCCGTGTTGGCGCAGCGCACCTCTCCGCAGGCGCGGCAGGCGTTGCGTGATGCGCTGCTGGGCACGCCGCAGCAGCAGCGCGCCACCTGGTTGCGCGAGCAGGTAGGCCCGTAGCGGTCCCGCATCCGGCACGGTCGCTGCGGGTGAAACCATGCGGGCTGGGCGGTTACACTGCGCGGCCTCCAGACCCGGTGCCTGCGTGCGTACGCGAGCGCTGGCGGACGCCAGAATCGCATGACGCCCCCCACATCACATTCCGCGCCGCTCGGCAGCGAGGTGCGCCGCACGGCCACGCTTGCGCTGCCGCTGGTGCTGGGCCATGTCTCCACCGGACTGATTGCCCTCGTCGACAGTGTCATCGCCGGACACCACGGCACCCTGACCCTGGCTTCGGTGACCATCGGCACCGCGCTGCTGTGGCTGCCGATGATGCTGCCCATCGGCACCCTGATCTCGCTGACTGCATCGGTGTCGCAGCTGCATGGCGCCGGACGGCGGGACGAGATCGGGCCGCTGTTCCGGCAGGCGCTGTGGCTGGGCATCGCGCTCAGCGCGTTGATGTTCGCCTTCCTCAGTCTTGTTCCCTACGCGCTGGCGCCCTTCGGTATCGCCCCGGAAATCATCCCCGGCGCGCGCGATTTCCTGCACGGCGTCCGCTGGGGGGTGCCCGGTTTGACCCTGTGGTTCTGCATGCGCTACCTGAGCGAGGGCATGCACTGGACCCTGCCCACCATGTTGCTGGGCTTCGGCGGACTGCTGCTGCTCGTGCCGCTGGGGTATGCGTTCGCCTTCGGGCGTTTCGGCTTGCCGGAAATGGGGGCGGGCGGACTGGGGCTGGCCTCGGCCATCACCATGTGGGCGCAGGCTGTCGGCTTTGCGATCTACCTGTGGAACGCGAAGCGATTTGCCGACCTGAAGCTGTTTGAGCGCTTCGATCCGCCGCAGGCCAAGCCGATTGGTGACCTGCTGCGCACCGGCCTGCCGATCGGGGTGACGGTGCTGATGGAGGGTAGCCTGTTCATCGTGACCGCGCTGCTGATCGCGCGCCTGGGTGCGGTGCCGGCGGCCGCGCACCAGATCGCGATCAACGTGGCCTCGCTGTGCTTCATGGTGCCGATGGGTGTGGCCGAGGCGACCACGGTGCGGGTGGGCCATGCGTTGGGCAAGGGCGACGTATTCGGGGTGCGCCGCGCGGCACACGCCGGCTATGTGATCGTGCTGGTCACCCAGGCTTTGTCGGCGGCCGCGCTGTGGCTGGGGCACGATGCGGTGGTCGCGATCTATACCCGCGACGTGGCCGTGGCCGCGCTGGCCGGGAACCTGCTGCTTTACGCGGCGGTGTTCCAGTTCCCCGACGGCATCCAGGTGCTGTCGGCCGGCGCGCTGCGTGGGCTCAAGGACACGCGGGTGCCGATGTGGCTGGCGGTCCTGTCCTACTGGGGCCTGGGCATGCCGCTCGGGGTCGGGCTGGGCCTGGTCCTTGGCTGGGGCCCGCAGGGCATGTGGCTGGGGCTGATCCTGGGCCTGACCGCGGCGGCGGTGCTGCTGGCGCGGCGGTTCCAGCGCAGCAGCCTGCGCCTGCTGCCCGCGGCCCTGTAAGCGGCAGGAGCGCCCATGGGCGCGAGCGCTTTGCATTGCTACGCGCAGAAGCTCGCCCCCATGGGGGGACTGCTGCCGGGGTTGCAAGGGTAGAACAGTAGTGACTTACGGGGCATGTAAGGCGTGCGGCTAGCCGGTAAGCTGGTCCCAGTTATCCGGAGCAACGCCCATGAATCAACCCGCCCCCCGCGGCCCCATCGCGGCCTTTTTCGTCGGCCTGTGGGACGTGATGAACTTCACCCGCAGGTTGATCCTCAACATCCTGTTCTTCGGCCTGCTATTCGTGCTGCTGCTGGTCTTCGTCGCGGCAATGGGCCAGATGGCCCGTGGCGGCAAGTCCGGCGCGCCACTGAGCGAACGCACCACGCTGGTGATTGCGCCGGAGGGGCGCCTGGTGGAGCAGTACAGCGTGGACCCGATCCGACGCGCCGTGGCCAAGGCGATGGGCGATGCCAGCGGCGAGGAAGTGCAGCTGCGCGACCTGGTGCGCGCGATCGACGCCGCCACCGCAGACAAGGACATCGAGCGCATGCTGCTGCGCGTGGACGGGCTGCAGCCCAGCGGCTTCGCCTCGATGCGCGACGTGGCCGCCTCGCTGGCGCGCTTCCGCGCCTCCGGCAAGCAGATCGTGGCCTATGGCGAAAATCTGCAGCAGTCCCAGTATCTGCTGGCGGCGCAGGCCAACGAGATCTACATCGATCCCATGGGCAGCATGCTGCTGGAAGGGCTGGGGCGCTACCGGCAGTATTTCCGCCGCGGCCTGCAGGACAAGCTGGGGGTGGACGTGCAGCTGTTCCGGGTAGGCGAGTTCAAGTCTGCCGCCGAGCCCTACATCCTGGACGCGGCATCGGCCGAGTCCAAGGAAGCCGACCTGTACTGGATGAACGACATCTGGCAGCGCTACCTGCAGGACATCGCCAGCGCGCGCAAGCTGACCCCGCAACAACTGTCCGCCGGCATCGACACCATGCCCGAGGGCATCGCCGCGGCGGGCGGCGACCTGGCCAAGTTCGCCCTGCAACAGAAGCTGGTGGATGGGCTGAAAACCCAGGAAGAGCTGGAAACCCTGCTGGCTGAGCGCGGCGTGGCCGATGAAGACGCCGAAGGCGGGTTCCGCAACATCAGCATGGCCGCTTACCTGGCGCAGCACGACGCCCGTCACCTGAAGCTGGGCGACAAGCGGCCGCAGGTCGCGGTGGTAGTGGCAGAAGGCGAGATCACCGACGGGGAACAGCCCGCTGGCACCGTGGGCGGCAAGTCCACCTCGGCGCTGCTGCGCGAGGCGCGTGACGACGATGACGTGAAGGCGGTGGTGCTGCGCGTGGATTCACCCGGTGGCGGGGTATACCCGTCGGAGGAAATCCGCCGCGAGGTCGCGGCGTTGAAGGCCGCCGGCAAGCCGGTGGTGGTGTCGATGGGTGACCTGGCCGCTTCGGGCGGTTACTGGATCTCGATGAACGCGGATCGGATCTACGCCGATCCATCCACGATCACAGGCTCCATCGGCATCTTCGGCCTGATCCCCAACGTCACCCGTACCCTGGACAAGATCGGCGTGCGCACCGATGGCGTGGGCACTACGCGGTTCGCCGGCGCATTCGACATCACCCGACCGCTGGACCCTGCGGTAGGCCGCGTGATCCAGTCGGTGATCGACAAGGGCTACTCCGATTTCACCGGCAAGGTCGCCGAGGCGCGCAACAAGTCGGTGGAGGAAGTGGACCAGGTCGCGCGTGGCCGGGTGTGGACCGG
>JAJAZJ010000193.1 GCA_026785795.1 Pseudoxanthomonas sp. | reverse complement strand
GTTTGGCGCCTGTAGGGAGAACACGCGCGGCTTGCCGTCCACCGTCACCACGCCGTCTGCGAAGGAAAGCGCGTGGATCGGGCTGACGCCGCCAATGGTGTTGAGGAACTGGCTGGGTGGATTGACCTGCAGCGGGCGCACGGCCAGTGCCAGGGTGTACTCGCGCGTGCGCTCGCTGGTGTTGGCCAGCCGATAGCGGGCCACCAGCTGCGAGCGCCCCGGCGTGCCTTCGACGAAAGCGGTGGTGCGCAGCGCGAACTCGGCATGCGTCCAGTCCACGCTGGGGATTGGCAGGTAGCCATCCTGCAGCGATTGCGTGGCTTGCACGTCGGCCCAGGTGACCAAGCGACCATCGGTGATCACGAACGGTTCAATGCTGAAGCCGCCCTTGCCCACCTCGATGGCGCCGTCTTCGCCGATGAGGCCCTGTTCGGTGCCACCGTCCAGGCCCACGATGGTCCAATACGGCTGCTCGCCGCTGAATCCGCGCGGGAACCAGCCGCGGGGCGCATCGGCGGCCATGGCCTTGATGAGGTCGTTGGGGTGGGCGCTGAACGCCAGCGGCTGCACTTCGAACCGGGCCAGGCCAAAGGAGGAGGACGGACCGTCGGCGATGCGCAGGCGGATGTAGCGCGCCTCGGCCTCTGGTAGGGCGATGTGGTCCAAGCCACCGTTGCCCGAGACCACGGTGCGCACGTCGCGCCACTGTTGCTGGTCGTCGGAAAGCTGCACGAGGTAATCGCTGGCGTGCTCGGCCGGATTCCACTCAAGCTCGAGTCCGCCGAACTCGCGCACCCGGCTCAGGTCCAGGGTGAAGGTGGGTGCCCGGTCGAAGTCGGCATACCAGGCGGTGTTGGAGTCGCCATCGACCGCTGCGGCCGCGGCACCTGCGGGCAAGGCCGACGACGCCGTCACCGGGCCGGTCAACGGCGACCCATCATCCACCGGCAGCGCTTCAAGCATCAGCTGGTCAAAGCAGACCTCACCCTTGCCACCGGCATTGTTGCTAAGCGTGTATTCCAGCCTGGCGCTGCTGCGCAGGGTTTTGTCCGGGTCCGGGCCCCAGGCTTTGTCGATCTGGCGCCGCTTGTAGCGAACCTGCGTCCATTGGCCCGGGTACTCGTAGCGCGGGCGGTTCACCCACCACACGTTGTCTCCGCTGGCGTCGATCAGCTTGAACTGCAGGTCGTTGCGCGGCGAATCACCGCGCAGCTTGAACGAGTAGGCGAAATTTTCCGGGTACTGCATAGACAGGTCACGCTGGATGCCCACGTAACCGGAGACGCCGTTGAAGTCATAGTCCAGGCACAGCGCCTTGCCGCCTGGGTCTTCAACCTGGCGGATGCTGCCGCTGACCTGGTTGGAAGTGACGACGCGCCAAAGCGAAGCGTCGCTGAAGTCGTCGAGCACACGCGAGGTGTCGTCCTGTGCCTGGGCTACGCCGCCGGCGAGCGATAAAAGCGCAAGCAACATCTTCAATTTCGTCAAACGTTTCGGGTATTTCATCGGCTTAAATTCACCTGAAAAAGTGGTCTGCCAGTACGCCCTATGGCCAGACAGAACATCATGCGGAAAACCTGGGCCAGCCATCCTAGGCCGGGCGTTCGCAGCTGCACGCACCAGTGGCGCGCTGGCGCGGCTGCTCAACCCTTCACGCTGCCGACCAACAAACCCTGGATGTAATAACGCTGCAGCAGCAGGAACAGCAGCAGCACCGGCAGGACCGTGACCACCGACCCCGCCATCATCAATTCATAGTCCATCACGTGCTCCCGCGACAGTGAGGCTAGCGCCACCGGCAGGGTCTGCAGGCTCTCGTCGCTCAGCACGATCAACGGCCACATGAAATCGTTCCATGCGCCGAGGAAACTGAAGATGGCCAGCGTGACCAGGATCGGCTTCAGCGCGGGCAGCACGATCTGGAAAAAGATCCGCCACTCGCTGGCGCCGTCGATGCGCGCGGCCTCCAGCAGTTCATCCGGGATCGTGCGCGCGTACTGGCGCACCAGGAAGATGCCGAATATCGCCGCCATGCCGGGCACGATCGCGCCCATGTAGGTGTTGACCAGGCCAAGCTGCTTGAGCATCAGGAACAGCGGCATCATGGCAACCTGCGCCGGGATGACCAGCGCCGCCAGCAGCGTGCGGAAGGTGCGGTCCCGGCCCTTGAAGCGCAGCTTTGCAAACGCATAGCCGGCCAACGTATTCAGCAGCAGCGAAATCAGCATCACGCAGGTGGAAATCAGGAAGCTGTTGAACAGGAAGCGGCCCATGCCCGCGCGCAGGAACAGCTCCTGGTAGTTCTGCAGCCCGCCCTGGCTGGGCCACAGCGGCGGCGGGAAGTGCCCCGCCTCACCCGGCTGCATGAACGAGACCGAGAGCATCCACAGCAGCGGCGCAAGGCTGAGCACCGCCAGCAGCAGCAGCAGTGCATTCACCACCAGCGCGGGCATCGTGCGCCTCACTCGATGCCTGGGCGACGCGCCAGCCACAGCAGGCCGCTGGTGGTGGCCGCCATCAGCAGGAAAAGCAGGAACGCCACCGCCGAGGCGTTGCCCAGGTTCCACCACTTGAAGCCTTCCTCGTACATCCGGTACAGCACGCTCTTGGTGCTCTCCAGCGGGCCACCCTGGGTCATCACATAGGGTTCGGCGAAGAGCTGGAAGTAGCCGGCCATGGTCAGTATTGCCACCAGCAGCAGCACCGGCCCCAGCATCGGCAGGGTGATATGGCGGAACTGCTTCCACCTGCCGGCACCGTCAATGCGTGCG
This sequence comes from Pseudoxanthomonas sp., assembly GCA_026785795.1. Lineage (GTDB taxonomy): Bacteria > Pseudomonadota > Gammaproteobacteria > Xanthomonadales > Xanthomonadaceae > Pseudoxanthomonas_A. Next base: position 745 of record JAJAZJ010000193.1, on the reverse strand, counting down.
GCTTCGTACAGGTCTTCGGGGATGCTCTGCAGACCGGCCAGGAAGATGATCATGTTGTAGCCGAAGTTCTTCCACACCGCGAACAGGATAATGGTGGGCATGGCCCAGTCCGGATCGCCCAGCCAGTCCACCGGGTCGATGCCGACCCAGGACAGGCCCCAGTTGACCAGGCCATAGCGGGTATGGAACAGATAGCGCCAGATCACCGCCACCGCCACTACGGTTGTCACCACCGGGGCGAAGAATGCAGTGCGGAAGAACGGCTTGAACCGCGCCAGCCGCGAATGCAGCAGCACCGCCGCCCCAAGCGACATGGCGATGGAAAGCGGTACGCCCACCGCCACGAAGTACAGCGTGTTGCCCAGCGACTTCCAAAACAGCGGGTTCTGCAGCAGGCCCACGTAGTTGTCCAGGCCCACGAAGCGCAGGTTGTCGAGATCGGCGAGCGCATATATGTCGAAATCGGTCAGGCTCAGCGCCAGCGCCGCCAGCACCGGCAGCCCGAAGAACAGCACAATCACCAGCAGGGCCGGCGCTGCGAACACCCAGCCGGCAGTCGAGGCCTTCAAGGCGAAGCGCCCTGCGCCGCCTGGTCCAGCATCCAGCGCCGTTTCTCTAGAATCTTGTCCGCACGTCGGTCCAGTTCAGTGGCGGCTTCATCCACGCTCATCCGTCCGTTGGCCACCTGCTCGCCGACCAGGCCGATCTCGTTGGCAATGCGTTCCCACTCCGGCACCTTGGGCGT